>JAGLUH010000126.1 GCA_023134875.1 Candidatus Zixiibacteriota bacterium | reverse complement strand
CTGTAGATCAGGCTGTTGCCGGAACCGGAGAACTTGGTTACAAAAACATCATCGAAGCCCTGATCCGTCTGATAGGGATTCTGAGTTGGGAAGTCGGAGGACCAAGTAAAACCCGTCACATAGGCATTGCCGCTGCCATCAACCGCGATGGCGTATCCCCAATCGTGATCTCCCCGACCGAGGTAGGTGCTGTATACAAGAGTGGGGTCGATGATCAATGGTAGTGAAGAGTCATATTCCTTTTCCAGGGCAAAGCCAAAGGTGCTGCTGTTCAAAAGGCGGTACCTGCCCACCACTTCTCTCCGACCATCAGCAGTCTCTTGATAAACATAAGGGGCCTGTTCCGTCACTCTGTTCCACTCTGTCTCAACTTCCAGCTCGCCCGCTTCGTTGACAGATAAGGACTTCGCTCCCTCATACCTGATTCTGATCTGGTTGGGATCGGCGCCGGGTGACACGATGAAATCATACTCCATTTCTTTGCCGTTACCATAGTACTTCAAGTCGATGCCAGGATAGACATCGTGATAGAGAACATACTCATAGTTGGGAACGTCCGTATACCACTCATTCGGATCGTTGCCGATGAAGTAGTTGCACTTGTACTCCATCTCCTCCAACCCAACCATGTTTGGATCAGGATTGGCCCCGACAAATGATGCCTTGATCATGATTGATTCATATTCGGATTGTTCATCGTCACGCCCCAAGAGGTCGTGACCTACGAGCCTGGGCGACAATCGGGAGTCGTAGGTCACTACGTCTTGCGGAGTGACAATTGAACCATCACGCCCCAAGATGTCATGACCCACCTCGTCCTCCTTGGGCACTCGTCGGGTGAATTGGTAATAGACGCCATCCCTGGTAAACCACATCGCTGCGCCACCGGCATTGGCACGGAACAAAACACGATCATCCCACTGGCCCTGGTTCTCGGTAAACGCCAATGGGTGCAGTTGCATCTGCTCCGCCACCAGTGACTTGGAGACAGCAGTTGGAGCCGGATTCTCTCCAGCCGCCACCTGCCACAGAAACAGACCAGCAACCAGGATGGCCAACACGCAAATTACGTTCTTCATGACTCCCTCCCTAGAAATGCGAGAATTAAGAGGACTGATCTCTATTTCGTTATCTTTGATATCAAAAAACAACTTTATCCATTCCTGTCAAGCAGTAATTGCGCTAATGGCAGGGGCAGACGAGACGTTTGCCGCCAAAAAACAGTAAGTCTGTGCGTGGTGTACCCCCTGGTGCACCACGAATTACTTCGACACAGAAGTTGGCGTACGAGGGCGTACGCCAACCACAAGAGTTTTCACGGGAATAACAATTCGACACAATCTGTGTGCGGCCGGCCTATTTGAAGAGGGCTTTGATTTTGCCCCAGGTGGAGAGTTTGACATCGAGCGACTGCTCAACATCGAGGTTGATCTCGATCTTACTGCGGTTAGGCATGAAAGTCGGCTTGGCGGTTTTGCCGGAGAGTTTCACCTGGATGATGTCATCAGGGGAGTGGTAGCCGGAAATTTCCGGGTGCGAGGCATCGTATTGGGGAATGCTCAACTCAAAGCGGCCGCCCGATTTGGTAAGAGATTCTGCCACTTTATCGTCACCGATGTAAGCATGCAGCGGCAACCCTTTCTCCACCAGGTTGCCATAGAGACGGATCGTACCGGTAGCGACACAGACCTGCCCGAAGAAATAGGCGTCGGCAAGGCCAAACAAGCCCAGACCCAATAAAACAACCAGGAGGATTCCGGCTCTTACCATTTTCATCACATGTTCCTACCCCAATTAGACATACCCAGTAAAGCTAAGAGTTTGTCGAATCCTTGTCAAGTTTTTTCCCGCCGCTCCGGTTGGCGAGATTGACCAGGGCGAAGGAGAGATATTCCAGTTCCATCGCCATATTCTCGGAACGATAGAATACATTATCAGCCACTTTCAGCTTAACCGGCGCGAAGTTGAGGATAGCGCGGATGCCGCAACGAACAACATCGTCCACTATATTCTGTGCCACCGTCGCTGGCACGGCGATCATAACTATATCGATTTTTTTCGCCTTGAGTTCCTTCTCCAAATCCCTCATATCATGGACAATGATACCTTTATGATTGGAGCCGATTTTCCGCTGGTCGTTGTCGAACAGCAACTTGATTGCAAATCCCTGCTTGACGAATTCCTTGTATGACACCATAGCCGAGCCGATATTACCGACACCGATCAATGCCACGTTCCAGGCACGGTCGATCCCAAGAATATTGGCGATCTTCGCCCGCAGGTCTTTTACCGGATAACCGAGCCCCCTCGTGCCGAAAGAGCCGAAAAAGGAGAGGTCCTTGCGCACCTGCGCCGGTGTCAGCTTCTCCCGCCGGGCCAATTCCCTGGAGGAGATGGTCTCGTAATCCTCCCGTTCCAGAACGGAAAGAGTCCGGTAGTAATGCGACAGTCGGTGAATAGTCGATTCTGAAATTTTCCTGTTGTCGGTTGCTTTCCACCCTTCAGTCAAGATTCCTCCAGTGTTGTGAAACCTTTCACAAGAAAGGAGGTCTGCCGGTGTTGTCAAGTACATTTTTTCACAAAGCAGGATAACACTGGTATCCCACGCGCTATAATGAAAATCAAACGGACAAGCCGCTTGATCTACAGGCTATCGCGGGAGAAGATAGCGAAATCAGGCCCAAAAAAAGAAGCGGTTCCCCTCACAGAGCCGCTTCCCGAAGTAAACCGTTATTCGGCCTGACTTCGCTACCGTATCGAAATAGTCAATTTTAACATCACTTCTTGCTGGTTATAGTCGCAAATCAAAGAGTATTTATCGCTGGAAACCAGGGAACTGGTCACACCGAGGAGATCGGCGATAATATCGCGATACGACCATCCTTCCCGGAACGCATCATCATATTCTTTGTACAACCCAAAAGAAAGGACAAGCGCGGCGGCGGCATACTTGTTCATGACGCGGCTAAAAAGTAGAGAAGAGCCAAGCGAACCCATCATGTGCGTCCACTTGTCGGGAGCCTTGATTTCCCAGTTGTGATGGTCAATGAAGTACCAGTTGTCACGGGAGTCGGGAAGACGCTTGAAAACGCCATCCTTGGGGTAATTACCGGCAAAAAGATGCTGTGGAGAGAAGAGTACGAGGAGGAAAAAAGTCAACTGGAACAGCAGGAATGCGTTTATTCTGTAATCCGGTATATGTCGGTTCTGCTTCTGTATCATACTGAAATAAGAGCAGTTCAATAACCGTGCCAGAATACTCGCAATCATAACTGCTTGCGGCTGCGGCTGATAGAAATCAAATCTGATGTGCTGATGTTTTCAGTGTGAAAGCGCTTTCACAATAGGCGCAGAGAATTGGCTTGCCACCGACTTCCCGGAGGCGTTTATTGCCTGAAGATGGGCGAGAGTGCGGATTGGTTAGTCGAGCGGAAGAGAGTTTCAGCTATACTTAAAGAAATAGAGCAACGCGGTCGTCTTTCACAATAGACAGGAAGCAGTTTGTTTCTTCATCCACACAGGAAGATAGTGGAGTTAGCGGCAACGGTGAAAATCTTAGCATCCAAAGGACTGATACGATGTGTGGTATAGTAGCCTATATTGGTGAGCGCACCGCCTGTCCGATTCTAATCAATGGTCTGAAACGTCTTGAATATCGCGGCTACGACTCGGCGGGAATTGCTCTGCTGGAACAGGGTGGGTTGATTCAGAGAAAAGTAGCCGGTAAACTCCAGATGCTTGAGGAACACCTTAAGGGAAATTCCTTTACCGCGACATTAGGAATTGCTCATACCCGCTGGGCTACTCATGGCGCCCCCACCGACAACAACGCCCACCCTCATACATCAGGCTCCGGTGATATCGCCGTGGTGCATAACGGCATCATTGAAAACTTCGGCGCCTTGAAAGAATTGCTGGCGCGGAAGGGCCACTCTTTTAGTACTGACACCGACAGTGAAGTGATCGCCCACCTGATCGAGGAGTTTTATGACGGTGATCTGACCAACGCAGTCAGGCTGGCGATGTCGCAGGTGGAGGGCACCTACGGTATCGCCGTGCTGTCGGCGAACCATCCCGATCTGTTCGTCGCCGCCCGCCACGGTTCTCCCCTGGTAATCGGTCTCGGCGCGGGAGAAAACCTGGTGGCGTCGGATGTTTCCCCCATTATGGAGCACACCAAGAAGGTGGTCTACCTGGGGGAGCGGGAACTGGTTGAAGTCAAACGTGACGGTATCAATATCAGCACGATCGACAATGTTCCGGTTCCTCCCAAGTATCATGAGATTGAATGGGACCTTGACCAGATCGAAAAGGGAGGTTTCCAGCATTTCATGCTCAAGGAGATCTATGAGCAGCACACCGCCATCCGCAACTGTATGCGGGGTCGCCTGAACTGGGAGGAAGGTACTGCTCGTCTTAATGGCTTGAAGCTGCAACTGGAGGAATTGCTCGATATCAAGCGGATTATCATCACCGCCTGCGGTACTTCCTGGCATGCAGCGCTAATCGGCGAGTACATGATTGAGGACCTGGCGCGGATACCGGTTGAGGTGGAGTACGCCTCGGAGTTTCGGTATCGTTCCCCTATTATCGACGAGGGTACCCTTCTCTTCGTGATAAGTCAGTCGGGAGAAACCGCCGATACTCTGGCGGCACTGCGGGAGGCCAGGCGCAAGGGAGCCACCGTGCTGGGTATCTGCAATGTTGTTGGTTCTTCCATTACCCGCGAAACCGACGGCGGTATCTACATCCATGCCGGCCCGGAAATCGGGGTCGCCTCCACCAAGGCGTTTACCTCGCAGGTTACGGCTCTCTCCCTGATCACCCTGCTGTTGGCGCGCCAGCGCAACATGTCCCTGGAGAAAGGGCGGCAGATCATTGACGCCATGCGGCGGTTGCCCCAGCAGGTGGAGAAGATGCTGGAACAGGAAGATAAAATCAAGGATATCGCTGCTCGTTATGCTGACAAGAACAATTTCCTATATCTTGGTCGGGGAATGAACTTCCCCGTGGCGTTGGAGGGAGCGCTCAAGCTCAAGGAGATTTCCTACATACATGCCGAAGGCTATCCGGCGGCGGAGATGAAGCATGGCCCGATTGCCCTGATTGACGAGAATATGCCGGTTGTGGTGCTGGCACAGCAGGATCAGGTCTACGACAAAGTGATTTCCAATATCCAGGAGGTCAAAGCGCGTGACGGTCAGGTGATCGCCCTGGCGACGGAAGGCGACGAGGAAATCGGCCATCTGGCTAATCATGTGATCTATTTGCCGAAAGTCCCTTACCATCTGACGCCGACGGTCTCGATCATTCCTCTGCAACTGCTGGCTTATCATGTGGCTGTTTTACGCGGCTGCGATGTTGACCGTCCCCGTAACCTGGCCAAATCGGTTACGGTAGAATAGCTTAGGGACCTGAGGAAAACGGTGGGCTTACGGGGGAAACGGTAGCAGAAAAAACGAACCTAATCGTGTAGGATACGTAAGACTAAGCTGCTGGCCAGCAAACTGTCAGGCCGGTAAACAGCGGCGGAACCGACCACTATGGCGGGAGATTTTATATGTATCGTAAATTTGCTTTAGCCCTGTTTCTTCTTCTCGTGATTCTCTCTTTAGTCTTTGCCTTGAAAGATGATCGCGAGGTTACCACCTCCTCCGCTCTCGCCTATTCCTACTACCAGGAGGGGATAGTACTCTATGAACAGTTGTATTTCCGCGAGGCATGCGGGTATTTCGAGAAAGCGGTGCGTGAAGACAGCAATTTCGTGATGGCGTTATGTCGACTTTCGGGCTGTTACCACCAGTTGGGGTTCCGCGACAAGGGAAAAGAAGCGTGGGAGCGTGCCTACTCGCTTAAAGAACAGGTCTCGGATCGCGAGCAACTACTGCTTGATCTCTGGCAGGCAGGTGATGGTGCCGACACCGCCGCCACCCGTCAACTGGCGGAGGAGTATCTGGAGAGGTACCCTGATTATCGGGATGGCTACAGTACGCTGGCGGGCCTGGAAGCTCGGATCGATAACTACGAAGCTGCGATTGAGTATTACTTGGAAGCGTTGGCAGTTGATCCCGGCTTTGCCATGGCGCACAATATGCTGGGCTACTTCAACTACTATCTTGGCCGCTATGACGACGCTCTTGCTCACCTGGAGGAGTACAGCCGTCTGGCTCCCAATCAGGCCAATCCCCATGACTCCCGGGGCGAAATCCTCCATGCGATCGGTCGCTATAATGAGGCGATCGCTGAGTTCCGCAAAGCATTCAACGTCAATCCCGATTTCGCCTACGCGGTCGAGCACATGGCCGATTCCTATCTGGCGTTGGGAAAGAAGTCACAGATCGATAATTGTTTCGGGACACTGATCGACCAGTCACCCAGCAAACGGAAACGCAACGATTTCTATGTCCACTGGGGTCGAACCCTGTCCAAACAGCAAGAGTATGACTCGGCAGCAGCGATGTTCGATAATGTCCTGTGCGGTGATCCCGAGAACCTGAACGCCCTTTATTACCTGGGTATCAACTACTACTTGCAGCGTGATCTGAAGAACGTGACCATTACTTTCGACAGCCTGCGCGTCGTCACTGATCTGAGGACCGAGAAAGAGCCGGCCCTCAAAGAGAGCCGGGAACTGAAAAGAGCTATCACGCTGACTGAGGCGATGACAGCCGATCTCTCTGGAGAACTGGAAGAATCGGCCCG
>JAGLUH010000125.1 GCA_023134875.1 Candidatus Zixiibacteriota bacterium | reverse complement strand
TCGAGAACAGTAAATCGTTCCCAGGCGTTTCGATCCAGCTCGATCGCCTTCTCCAGGCCGAGCACCTTCTCCACTTCCTGAAACCAGAGCCCGTCATGCGCCAGCCACAGCTTAGCGGCATCGACAAGCATCTCCCGCGTGATCTTTTCCTGAGGGTTCTTATCACTCATAATGAATTCTCTTTCAAGTTAGCCTTTTCGCGTTTTTGCTTACTCGCGGAGATTGCCAGGTAGCCCAAAAAGATTATTACAATCAAGACCAATGCGAGCCAACTGACAATTGAGAGATTGTTATCGAGCCATTCCCTGATCTGCACCCCAAAGATGAAGAACAACACACCTATTGCCATGAAGCGCAGACCGCGACTCAGGATTGAAATCAGCACGAATTTGGTGAAGTTGAATCTCGCTGCTCCTGAGGCGATAGTGAAAACTTTGTAGGGAATCGGTGTAAAACCGGCAACGAAGATCGCCCAGACACCGTACCTGTCGAAATAACCATCCAGCCTGGCGATCTTGCCGGCGGAGAAGAGTTTCAGTAGTATCCTTCTGCCGCCGCTCTTGCCGATCAGATATCCTCCCATTGCTCCCAGCACCGAGCCGATGGTGGTGAGGCCACCATACCAGAGGGAATTCTCCGGCCTCATGGTGGCCAGCGCTATCAGCACCAGGTCACAGGGTACGGGCAGGATTACCGATTCCCCTACGGCGTTGGCGAACATTATCAGCACCGCCGTGTTGGAGGCGCCGAATTCAGAGAACCAGTTGAGGAAACCTTCAACCATAGGAATAATCCGGCAATTCAGGAAGGGAAAAACTCATTAGTATAGGACGCGATCATCACTTTTCGACTGCTGCTTATGCTCCAGAATCCCCCAAACCGATTCCTTTTCTCCGGCAAACATGATTTCCCCTTCAACTATTGCCAGGCAGAAACCGGAGGTATAGAAAAATCGTTTCTCGGTCAATTCGAGTGTCAGTTCCAGATCAAGTTCCGCTATTCGCACGCTCTTCTCCAGCGCCAGGAAATCGAAGATTTTATTGTCGCGTCGGACTTTATCGGAATTGATGCGGACATAATCTGCTCCTTCGGCGTAAAGCAGGGTGTCACCACGGAGGCGGGAAAGGAAATTCTTGTAGATCATGTCGTTGCTGGTGGTCGAATCGGAGGCGAGAACCAGCCTGCCGCCGGCCTCGCTCAGCAATCCCAACCAGTCATAGTTGATAAATTCAACCCCTTGCCACCGGTCAACCAGCGGGTTGAAACCGTCAAGCTGGAATGATTGGTAGAAGAGCGTGCCCGTGATTGTGTCGCCCCCGACCGCCAGGGATGCCGAACCGATAGCATGAGCACGCCTGCCGACTCCCTGGCGCTCGAAGTTCTGCACCGGCTTGAGGTCGCTGAAGCTGACCTCAAACTTGACTCCATGACGATCGTACCTGAGTAGTCCCGTCTGGTACGGTTCGCTGAAGTAGCAGCCGCCGAAATAGTAGTCGGTCAGGTCGGTAAGCTCGGTGGAGTCATGCCGCGCCCTGGTATATGGGAGCACTATCCATTTCTTGCCGTCATAGTAGTAGCCGGTGAAATCATGCTCCGCCCGCAGGTAACGGCTGTTATTGAGGCCGCGTGCGAACTTGACGTTAACCACATATCTGATGGAATCCTTCTCTCCCAGGAAGACCAACTGATCGGCGACATAGTAGAAATCGTAGTCAGAATAGCGGGAGATGCTGTCCGGTTTAAGGGCATCAGCGGGGAAGGAATGATTGGCGGAGACAAAGCCGCTGCTGCCGTCGAGAGGTGGTGGTGGTTCGCTTTTCTTACCACAGTTGGTACAGAGCAAGGCAAGAACCAGGCACAACAGCAATCCTGCAACCTTGCCGATGGAGCGTAACATAGCCTATATAGTAATACATCCGAACCTGATTGCCAACTCTCTTTAGCGTCGATTATGTTTTTGCCAAAGTTTGTAGCTCAGAAGTCCCGTACTTCTGACGTTGCACCTGAAAGCTCATCGATAGCGCCACAAACCTTTTTGTTGACAACCAATCAGCGCTCGCGCAACTTTCATCTTGAGATTAGATAAAGGAAAGTCTGTGAATGAAAAGGGAATATATCATATTTGCAGCCGTTTTAGCGGCGATATTGGTTGTCTGGATCATCAGCAGAAGCTGCGTCTCCTCCAGCGAGAGGAAATCCCAGGCAATGCTGGAACAGGCCGCCGACCGCCGGGCGCTTGACGAACTTAAGGGGGACTTCGAGGCGAGCTTTGCGCGCCTTGATTCGCTGATTGATCAGCGCCTTGATAGTCTGGAACGGCACTATCGTGAATACGTCGAACCATTCGATTCCTCCTTAGATTCACTGGCCGATATTGCCGCACCGGATACAATTACGACGGGACCCAATACGATTGTCGTGGTGGAAACTGTAATGGTGGTGGATACATTTGTCGCTCCGCCGGAAACTGTTGAGGTAACCCTGAAATCAGAAGAGCAAAAGGCCGATATTCCTACTGAAACCGAGATAAGAATCTACAACCGTTATTTGAAGAAACGCTGGGCGCTGCCGACTGATCTGACCAGGTATGAATCGAAGATCGCCAAAGCGGATATCCACACTGAATTGGGTGAGGCGTTTGGACTTTCCGCCAAGAAAATCGCCGCCATCGTCGAAAAGGTATACGAATTCAGAAAGCGGGATAAAGGTAAGTGACGAAACAGATAAAAACAATAGGCATTCTTACCGGCGGTGGCGACTGCCCCGGCTTGAATGCCGTTATCAGGGCAGCCGTTCTCACCGCAAGCAATGATTATGGCTGGATTATGGTTGGGTTCCTGGATGGTTTTGAGGGCTTGATGGACGAACGTTATATCAACCTGACGCCCAAGTCGGTACGGGGGATTCTACCGCAGGGCGGCACCATCCTGGGCAGCTCCAATAAGGGAAATCCCTTTGAATGGCGTGTTAAAGAGGACGGCGAACTCCGGACGGTCGACCGCTCGGAGAAAGCAGTGGAGACCCTCAACGGGCTTGGCATTGACGCGCTGATTGCCATCGGCGGCGACGGCACGATGGCAGTAACCAAGATATTTATGGATAGATATGATATCAAAGCCATCGGCGTGCCGAAGACGATCGACAACGATCTCAAGGCGACCGAGGTCACTTTTGGTTTTGCCACTGCAGTCGTCACCGCCACTGAGGCGATTGATAAGCTGCATACGACGGCGGCCAGCCACCACCGGGCAATGGTGCTGGAAGTGATGGGACGCTATGTCGGCTGGATTGCGCTGGAATCGGGTGTTGCCGGCGGCGCTGATGTGATCTTGATTCCGGAAATTCCCTATGATATCGACATCGTCTGCGACAAGATCATGCGCCGCCGCAGCCGGGGATCGAATTTCTCTATAGTAGTGATTGCCGAGGGCGCCAGGGAGAAGGGGGGCGATGTCACTCTCCTGAATCCGGAGTTGAAAGGCACCATCCACGAGAAGCTGGGCGGTGTCGGCATCAGGATTGCCCATCAAATAGAAGAGAAAACCGGCATGGAAACCCGCGCCACCGTCCTCGGGCACTTACAGCGAGGCGGTTCACCCTGTTCGTTTGATCGCTACCTGGGAACCCGCCTCGGCAAGGCAGCCGTTGACCTGGTTCACGACGAAGGATTCGGCCGCATGATCTGCTATCGGGGCGGCCAGATCACTAGTATGCCAATAGCCGACGCCATTGGTGGTTTTAAGGCTGTCGATCCCGCGGGCGAGTCAGTCAAAACGGCGGAATCACTGGGGGTCTCTTTCGGCAGATAACCCCATCAGGTCATCGCGTGGGGCCGACGGCTCTTTCAAAAGCAGGTGATCTCCCCTAAGGATTCTGTTGACCGTTTGAATGAACCGCGGCAGTGTCAGGGATTGCAGCCGGTAGCGAACCCACAGTTTCTTACCCACGAGATCATCAAGGCTCGTGTCTTGCGGGGAGCTCATGGTTGCTCCTTCCCGAATGTGTGACACTATACTGTCTTTCAGCGTTGCCTGACAGTAGATGCGAGTAACGAACGATTAGATAACGGCAGGTAGATCAGGTCGCGTGCTCCACCGCCGTAGTTGTTGCTCACTTTATTATACACAAATCAAACATAGTTTGTCAAGCGCTTTCTCTGATTTACTGTGGTTTTGACACCTCACCTCACTCCTGTCTCCTTAATCTAATACTCAAAACGGCGATCCCGATTCAGTCATCATCACCGGTATCGAGAATCGCGTATCTGCCGAATCGGACAACTCAAAGGTAAATGATTTCTGGAAATTCCGGCGCGTCAATTTAGGATTGATCCTCACTGTGATCTTACCCATTTTACCCGGGGCGACAGCCGCCGTCGGCATCTTCACCGTCATCACTTCTGTCGGATAGTCGATAAGTTCGGCAGTCAATGATCCCTTGGAAATGTTCTGATACTCTATCTCATAAGTCTTGCCTAGGTCTTTACTGGTGAGTTTCAGATAATTGTTCCTGGTGATAACAATCGGGGTGGTTGAATCTGCGTGCTTGTAGACATTCGCGTCCAGATGCAGTTCGAACTTCCCCTTGCTGCGATCGTTACAGGATACCGTGGCAGCTTTCACCTGCCGGTCGTTGCGTCGACCTGAGCTAAATAACAGTTCAATCGGCAGACTGTCATTGGGAGCCGCAGACCTCTTCAAGAGAGGTGCCTGAGTGCAGCCTCACCCCGATTCAATCTTGAACACCCGCAGGGTGTCGGTGCCGAGATTGTGAATCCAGTAGGTATGGGAAACCTTGGCCTGCTGCGGGGTATAGCCGAAATTGAACCAGGACTCAGCCGCCAGCACTTTCGGCCCTCTTCGCTGAGCAGACAGCATAGAGCAAAGCAGCAAGATCAAGATTACCGTTAGCGGAACTCTTTTCATTTATACTCCTCGTTCGCTTGGTATCTTCACCATCGCTTGGTTGTTTTGAGTATCAATAGTCACTTGTGGAACAACTTCACCGGCAATTCGCTTTTCGTCATTCTAACAGCCTTCTAACAACAGGTGCGACATGCCTGATGAAGCCAATCGCACTATTTTCCCAGATTATACATTTTATCGGCTTTGCCAGACATGATTTTCTCAAGC
This sequence comes from Candidatus Zixiibacteriota bacterium, assembly GCA_023134875.1. Lineage (GTDB taxonomy): Bacteria > Zixibacteria > MSB-5A5 > CAIYYT01 > CAIYYT01 > JAGLUH01. Next base: position 7,122 of record JAGLUH010000125.1, on the reverse strand, counting down.
TTTTGCCGAAAACGTCGATCTTTTTACTTGACACCTGCACAGGTGTGCAGTACTTTGGTTTAGCTGAGGGCCGCGGCGACTTCAGGATTTGAACCGGTGCAGTTACTTACCGGGAAAGGAGGAACATGGCGCCTTATGAGGACCTGACCGATCGGCAGCGGCAGATATATAAATTCCTGGTAGAGCGTATTAACCGTGAGGGGCAGCCGCCGACCATCCGCGAGATCGGAGAGCAGTTTGGGATCACTTCTACCAATGGTGTTCGTTCGATTCTATCGGCGCTAATCAAGAAAGGGTATATTGCCAAATCGGCGGCGGTCTCCCGCGGCATCAAGCTCCTTAAGGAGAAGATCACCGACGCCGTGACTCTGCCCCTGGTTGGGGAAGTTCCCGCTGGTACGCCCCTGACGGCGGAGGAGAATATCACCGACCGCATTGTCGTCGACCGCTCTTTTGTGTCCGGCGGCGATCTCTTTTCCCTGCGTGTTAAGGGAGACAGTATGCGGGATGCCGGCATCCACGACGGCGATTTCGTGCTCGTGCGGAAGCAGTCTTCAGCGGACAAGGGTGATATCGTGGTGGCGGTGATCGGGGATGAAGCGACAGTCAAACGCTTTTTTCCCGAACGCCGGCGTATCCGCCTGATGCCGGAGAATGAAGCCTATGGACCTATCATCGTGGAGAAAGAGACGCCCGGTTTCTATATCGCCGGCAAGGTGGTGGGGTTACTGCGACGCCTGTAACGGCTCAGAACGGCGTTGAGATATGATTTTGCCGCCGGAATAGGGAGAAGCCACAAGGGTGCGCCGGGGACTTGCGCTTAAATGTTCCTTTATGTATGCTTGCTATCTTATGGAATTGTAGTCGATTACGAGAAGCGACAGATTGGATTTATCAATCCTGAGGGCAATTGATGGAAATGTATCAGGAGCTAACAGATAGTATTGAGGTCATCGCCCTCTTCGAGCAGGGAACGTTGCGACCCTGTCGTTTTCGCTGGCGTGGCAAGGTACACAAGGTAACCCGGATCACCAGCGACTGGCAGAGCAGTGCCGGTGAGATTCGTCTGCGATACTTTGCTGTCATTGATTCTGTCGCCGATTGTTTTCAATTGTGCTACGATGAAGGAAACTGCAATTGGACGCTGGCGAAAATCTGGGTTGAGTAGCTCTGGCGGTCAGGGCTGCTGTACATAGTTGCCGAGACGATTACAATTTTGTTAACTTTCTTCCGATAGAAAATTAAGAGCGTTTGCATTGATCCGGCGGAATCCGTTGCCATGCGGAATCGGTTCTACCTGGGAGTTTCTGCAGATTCCAGTGTCGGCACAGATTGTGACGTTTTATATTCTTTTGGTGCAAACATTCTCTTGGCCGGGAGACATTGATGACAGATAATCTGGTAGCGACTGTATCGGGTAAACAGAGGACGTATCTTGTGCCTTTTTCAGAGGAGCTGGTCACTCTCTGGCGCGAGGCGATTGAACGAACCCCATATACTCCCGGACCTGTCGGTGGGCCGGAATATGTTACAACTCCGAAAAACGCCCTTGATCGGGTACTCGTTTTCCAGTCAGGAGATCTGGTCATCCCGCTGCTCAAACGTCGGACGACTCATTTCGGCATTGTCGGTGCCGATTCGTATGAGGGCGTCCAGACAAACAGCTTCCTGGGGGTTGCTTCTCTCGATGACAGCGTTTTTAACAGCCTGGAGGCGTTGCCGCTGAAAGCCGATATTATCCTCCACGTTCCCACACCGCTTTACGAACAAGCTAAGCGCCGCTTGGAAGAGCACCATTTCTATCCGTTGCGATCTTTTTCCTACTATAAGGTGATGCTGCCCGGGACCTATGATGAATGGTTCAAACGCCATGAGGTCAGCAGAAGTGAAATTCGCAAAGCCATCAGGGGCGGTGTTACCATCGCTATCGGCGGCGAGGAATACCTGGATGATTTCTACCGCATGTATCTGCTTTCCTTCCAGCGCTGGCAGGATCAGAGCAAGGCCAATTGGCACCACGAATACGACAGATTCAAGCGGATGTTTGCTATTCCCGACAGCGGCACAAAGATAGCAATTGCCTACTCTGGTTGCAGGACAATTGCCACAGCTCTGATCTGCTGTTACCGCCGCCATGCCGCGGCTCTGTACGGAGGTTTTGATTACGAGTATCGGGCAATAAAGCCGAGCAATCTGCTCTATGCCGAGGTTATGCGCTATCTGATCGAAAACGGCTGTGAAGAGTACAATATGGGCACCAGTAACGATATGCCCGAGGTTGACAGGTTCAAAAGATCATTGGGCGGTAAGGAATACAAAAGCGTAATTCTCTGTCGCCACCGTTTTCGGCGATTGGGCGCGTTTGTAGGGTTGTTTAGGTCTCGCCGGCGTCCGGGTGATGACAGTGAGGAGAACCAGTAACGTGGCGGGGATTCCTTGATGGACATTCATGGGAAGCTGGTACGACACCTGTTCTATCCGCTCTGGTTGCGGCGGGAACATCAATATGGGATTCTTTCGCGTATCGCGCCGATTGCCGCGCTTGCAGATCTGACGCCCGCCGCGCTGGCTGAAAGACAATTTGAGTTGCTCAAGCAGATCGTAAGCCATGCGGGAAGACATAGCCCCTTTTATCAGCGCCGTTTCGCTGAGGCTGGTTTCTCGCCGGAGAAACTGACAAGCCCCGACGACCTGAAGAAGCTGCCGATCCTGGCCAAGGAGGAAATCAACCGACATCGGGAAGATATGGTAGTCCCTGCCTATCGTGAGCGGGGTGATCTTCAGCTATCGCATACCGGCGGCTCCTCGGGGATACCGATGAAGTTTTACCGGAACAGGGAGTGTCTGCTTTACCGGCGTGCGCTCGATCATTATCTTGATCACCAGATCGGTTTTGAGATCGGCGACAAGCTTGCGCTTCTCTGGGGCAGTTCCGCTGACTTCCTGCAGCCGACAGCCAGGAAGCGGGTATTATTCGACCACATCTTCTGGCGACGCATCTGCTATGTACCTCTTTGGGTTGAGGAAGAGCCTATGCTTGACTTCACCAAGTCGCTGCATCGCTTTGCCCCCAGAATGCTTAAAACCTATCCCAGTCTCGCTCATTTCTATTGCCGGTTTCTGATCGAACGCAATATCACACCGCCGCAGATTCCTATTATCACCGTTACCGCCGAACAAATGTATGACTTCCAGCGCGAGTTGATCGTCAAGACTTTCGGAGGCGAGCTGTTCGACAAGTATGGTTCGCGCGAGATCGGTTCCGCTGCCATTGAATGCCGACAACACGATGGCCTTCACTTGAGAACTGATTCGCTTTATCTCGAAATTGAGCCGGTGTCCGATTTTCCAGTTGAAGGGGTGGGGCGACAGATATATACCGATTTACGAAATTACGCCATGCCGTTGATCCGCTATGATGTCGGTGATCTGGCGGCGCTCGACAACACTCCCTGCGCTTGCGGCCAGCCATTCCCGCGTCTCAAGAACATCCAGGGTCGTGCCTTTGATATTGTCTATCGCCGCGATGGTACGCCGATAATCGGTATCGAGTTGATTGGTGCCGTGACGCATGCGGGCTTACCAAACCAGGCGCAAGTCCAGCAGGATGTGCCGGGGAAAGTCATTGTTAATATTGTCGATCTGGAGACGGTACCCCGCGAAAAGCTCGAGTACATCAGGAATAGACTAATGACAATTTTAGGGGATGACGGCAGGGTCGATTTTTGCTCGGTCGACTACATTGAACGCGACAAATCCGGCAAGTATCGTTACGTGCTCTCCAACGTTAAGAAATGACCTATTTCTAACACCGGCGGTCAAGCGGCCTGCCCGCTTACGGTGGGCGGCAGACGTCACGTCTGCGCCTTGTCTTGAGCCAACGACCGGGCAGATCAGAAGAGGTTGTCTCAAAAGGACACTTGGACACCACCCGTTGTGATTGCTTCGTCCGCCTGCGGCGGACTCGCAATGACGGTTTCCGAGGTTTCAGACAGCCTCAGAATATCTGCCGCACAGAACGAGGAATATGTCTTTTTGGGAAAGTCCCAACTTGACAAGGGACAGCAATTGGAGCATACTTGCTTTTTAATCAGGGAGAAGGTGAAGCATGATCCATACTGTAATCATCGCCGGCGGGAAAGGTGAGCGATTCTGGCCATTTTCCACGCAGGAGAATCCGAAGCAGTTGCTGCGCATCATCTCTAAAAAAAGCATGCTTCAGGAAACGATTGAGCGGGTCGCCGATTTTGTGCCTTATGATCGTACCGTTATTGTCACCGGCGAGAACCTGAAAGAGAAAATCCTGGAGCAATTTGATTTCTTCAACGCTGGCAATATCCTCGGCGAGCCTTGCGGCAAGAATACCTGCATGGCAATCGGTTTTGCCGCCGCGCATCTGCATCAGCAGGACCCGGAAGCGATAATGGTGGTGCTTTCCGCCGATCACTATATCAAGCCCAAGGAGAAACTACTTGAAGTTCTGCGTATCGGCAGTGACATTGCTGCGCGTGAGGATGTTTTGATAACGATCGGCATTAAGCCCACTCGTCCCGAAACCGGTTACGGCTACATTGAACTGGGAGAGCTGTTCGATACCAAAGGCGACATATCCACGTTTCGGGTGGCGCAGTTCAAGGAGAAGCCGGATCAGCGGCTGGCGCAGGCGTATTATATCGACCGCTCTCACCTTTGGAACTCCGGCATGTTTATCTGGTCGACCAGAGCGATCCTGAAATCACTGAGTTGCTGCAAGCCTGAGATACACGCTGCCCTGATGGAGTACTCCAGCCAGATCGGCACTCCTCAGGAAATGGAGGCGAGAGCTAAACTGTTTGACAAGTGCGAGAACATCTCGATAGATGTGGCCGTTCTCGAACAGGCGGACAATGTGCTGGTGATTAAGGCCAAGCTGATCTGGGATGACATCGGCAGTTGGCGTACCCTGGAACGAATCAACCCCAGGGATCAGAATAACAATGTCATTATCGGCAAAGTGTTACTGCATGATTCCTTTGAAGTAACCGCCGTCAACTCCAGCGACAGCCTGGTAACGACACTGGGTGTATCCGACCTGGTGATTGTCAAAACCGATGCGGCGGTGCTGGTGGCGCATAAAACTAGGGTTAATGAATTAAGATCGCTGTTAGAGCGGATTCGCGAGGACAAGGACCTTGAAAAGTTCCTGTAAGGGTCTCTGCTGGCTTATAGCAATGATTTTGCTGCTGACAAGTTGCAGTGCCAGGCAGGGTGGTAGGGAGAAAAGGGCGCCGGCCTATGATCCCTCTGTTGAGGAATTCGATCCCTTCGCCTATCCGGGAGACTCAGAAATCGTCACCGCCGCGGCGCCAGCCGAGCAGGAACCGCCCACTGAGGATTCCACCCTTTACTTCATCGAGACCGGCACACCGTCCCCTTACCCGTCGCAAGTGTTTCGGATTCAGCTTTTCGCCAGCCAGTACTATTCCGAAGCTCTGGAAGAAAAGGATATGGCGGCGGAGGTTTTTAACGAGGCAGTCAGGATTAGCTATGTCGTCCCTTATTATCGCGTCGAGATCGGCAATTTCCGCAGTTCTGATGATGCCGACCGTTTCCTGGGCCGGGCTCGTGCGCTCGGTTATCAGCAAAGCTGGATAGTTGAGGAGGAGGTCGACTCCCTTTTCTGGATCAATCTGGAAATCAATTATGTTACCTTTGATAGCCTCTTCGCTGACAGCCTGGCAGTGGACAGCCTGTCAGGATCGGAAGATGATCGCTAAAACAATGAATGCCGCGATGAATTGCCAGACCTTGTTGTTGTCGACTGATGCTGCTGAAGCGGTCACAACCGCAATGGATCATTTACAGTTGGGTGAACCGATTATAATCCCTACCGAGACGGTCTTCGGAATTACTGCGAACGCTGAACGGGAAGATGCGGTTCGCCGCCTCTTTGAACTTAAAGGCAGGGATCTGACGCAGCCTTCGGCTATCTTTCTGCCGGAGATCGGTGATATCGATCGCTACGCGCTGATTGAACATGACTACGCTCGTGAGATCATTTCCGAATACCTGCCGGGGCCGCTGACGGTTGTACTGTCCGCCAAAGTGAAACAGTGGCCGGGCGTGGTCGGTGACGATGGTAAAATTGGCATCCGTGTCAGTTCTGATAAATTTGTCAGAACACTGTTGGAAGAATTCGGCAGACCGCTTCTGGCCACTTCGGCCAATCGTTCCGGTGGTGATGAATGTCTCAGCCTGGCGGAGGTGAAGACTGAGTTTGAGAGCCTGGTACCTCTCATCCTGTACCATCAGGAGGAACGACTTGCCCAGGCTTCAACCGTTGTCGACCTGTCAGGTCGGCAGCCGCGAGTCCTGCGCCGGGGAGCGCTTGATCTGCAGGCAAGATTCGCCTCCTGGTTCAAGGAGAGATAATTTCCGTGTTTAACATTCTTTACGTTTGCACCGGAAACACCTGCCGTTCGCCGATGGCGGTGGGACTCTTACGGAAGATACTGGCCGAGGAAGGCATCACTGAGGTCGAAGTTACCTCGGCCGGAATCGCCACTCTGGATGGCTATCCCGCCACCGACAAAGCGATTCGCGTAGCTGGGAAAAGGAAAGGTGTCGATATCTCCGGACATCACTCCACGAAAATGACGGAAACGCTGGCGCACAATGCCGACCTGATCTTTGCTCTTTCCCATGAGCATTTTGAGTTCATTCAAGAATGCGGCTCCGTTGCGGATAAGCTGTTCCTGGTAAAAGCCTTTCCTGAGGCGGGTCATGCCGATTTTCTGCATTCGATTAAGGACCCGATCGGGGGAACCCTGGGGGATTATAAACGTGTCATAGATGAGCTTGAACGTGAAATCAAACGTGCCCTTCCGGCTATCCGGGAGAAGATCACAGCCAGGGTGACATGAACCAGATAGTGAGAATAATGGCCACGCTGACCACGCTGCTGGTGTTGCTCGAATTCGGCGGTGATTTCAATCTGCTGGCACAGGAGACCAACGTTGAACTGGGAGTGGAATCGTCGCCGGAAGTTCAGTCGCGGGAAGTCATCAATGATGCTTTCGGCTTGGGGGAAAGACTGCTCTTTTCTCTCGGCTGGGGGTTTATCACCGCGGGGCAGGCCACCCT
>JAGLUH010000124.1 GCA_023134875.1 Candidatus Zixiibacteriota bacterium | reverse complement strand
GCGAGGCGCAGCGGGTCAAGCTGGCGACGGAACTGTCGAAGGTTGCTACCGGTCGGACGCTTTATATCCTCGATGAACCGACTACCGGCCTCCATTTCGAGGATATCAAGATGCTGCTTAATGTCCTCAATGAACTGGTCAAGCGGGGCAACACGGTGATCGTGATCGAACACAATCTCGACGTCATCAAGACCGCTGATTATATCATCGATCTCGGCCCGGAAGGCGGCGACGATGGCGGCAAAGTAGTCGCCTGCGGCACCCCGGAAGAAGTCATGCAGGTCAAGGCATCGTATACCGGCCAGTTTCTGAAGCGAGAATTGGCAGGGAGTTAACCCGCTAGATGAGAGACATACTTACAGATAAGCTCAGGCGAGACGTAAGGTCAACTGTCGCCAAGTACCCGGTTTTCAGCGAGGTTTTTGGGAACCAAGTTGAAAGAATGTTGGGCGAAGCGGCCTGGTATACCTCTCATTTCATTATCTTTATCTTGTGGAAAAAGGACCTGTCATATATCGAAGAACTGCTGACAGATGTGAAACAGGATGATGTTGCCTATGAGGCGGTCAAGAAGAAGGGTCACGAATTCCACGAACTTGACGCCATATCTGATCTTCTTATCGAACTCGAAGTATTTCGGTATCTCAAGAAATCAGGATATATGGGTGTTACATTCATTGAGCGGACAGAGTATAGCACACCCGATCTTGAGGCGTACAAAGATAATGAATACTATCTAATCGAAGTCAAGAATATCATACACCCATTCCCTCTGGGAGATGCGGTTCTGGATTCAGCCGTGACATTCGAACGGTTGAAGAGTAAGAAGAAGTATCACTTCGACATATTCTTGGCTGATGGTTGGGTTAATATCACTAAAGATAACGTCGTTCCAAGTATACTCTTTGACTTTTTTCATAATGCCTTTGCAGATATCGAGGCATCGAATCGGGAGATAGTGATCGATGCTTCCTCCGTATTTAAGAAAGTGAATCCTGATTGGGATATTAGGGTTAAAATCAGAAAAGACGGTCTTAATTCCCACACAGTGTCGGGTGGACTGAAAGGGCGTGGTAAACGGTTAGGAATAAGAGAATATCATCGGGTAGTAGTGGGCATTGGCAAGAGATACCTCGAGAAAGCAAACCATGCGCTTCGCCAAATTGTCACTTATAGCAACAAGATACAGATGGGGTCGGGTTCACCTAAGGCTATTGTCTTCATCAATTGGAAGAATCAATATGATGGTCAAAACGGTCTATTCGTGAAGGAAACAACCCAACTCATTGCTGCAATCAATGAAGGCGTTAAAGAATCATGTGATGGCCACATCGAACTTGTATTCTGGAATTCTATCGGTAAAACGTCCTAACCTGAGGTTTGTGCGCGGCAGATCTCCCGAGCTGGATTCCCGTTTGCACGGGAATGACACTGTGTCGCTGAAGCGCTTCTTCTGGTTTGCCATGCCCGCGGAAGCGGGCCTCCAGGATCATCACATTACATCGTATTACTGCATTAGAAGATCATAAACACAAGAGAGAGGTGCCCGTAGATCCACCAGACAGCCCTTTGTCTCCATCCTATAAGTCGGGATGATCCCGTTTCGATAAGTAGACGATATTGTCGCCACGCAGGTAGCCGGCTTTCTCAAACAGCTTTATCGAAGTCTGGTTGTCATCCTCAATCAAACAGAATAACACCTTGGCGCCGGCAGCTTTCAATTCCTTCTCACAGAGGGAGATCAACTTTTTAGCAATGTCACGACTGCGATATTCGGGCGTGACGGCAAGCCGATTGATACACCCCTTGCGACCGTCGCAGGTACCGACTATCGTGCCGATAAGCTTGCCTTCGGCAAAGGCGCCGAGTGAGAAGCGAGGTGAGCGGCGCAGTTCTGCGGTCAGGTTTTCCCGATTGTCGCGGCCGCGAGGCCGATAGTCCAGTTTGGCCTCATTCCATACGCGAACAATATCATCGTAGTCGGTCGCCCGCAAATAACGATACTCAATAGTCTCACTCATGTTCGGTCTCCGGTGCGACCGAACGTTTCGGCAGCCTGCTGGCAGGGATCATCCTGCAGCAGTTTCAGCATCTCCCTGGTCTTGACGAAACCGTTACAGGCTTCATTCTGCAGGAATTTGTTGAACTCACCGGAAGCGACGAACTCATAAATCTTGTCCAGTCGCTGATCGAAATCCTCGTTGAACAGCAGCAGCATCGCCATCAGCGAACCGGATAGGGCGGTTTTCGAAACACGCGCCATCATTCCCGCGGGACCATATTTCTCGATCATCGACGCCAGCAGCTTCAACTGGGCGACGGTTTCCAGGTAGGCATGTTCCGGCTTCAAACCCCGATCGACGAGCTTGTCAAATACCGCCATCGTCATCCCCGCCAGGCCGCCGACCAGCAATGCCTGCTCCCCGAACAGGTCGCCGATAGCTTCGTCTCTGAAGGTAGTTTCGTAGATACCCGCCTGGCTGCAGCCGATAGCGTCAGCGATTGCCAGGCCGATCTCCTTAGCTTTTTCAGAGGCGTTCGGCGTGATTGCCAGAAAGCAGGAGAGTCCCGCACCCGATAGATACTTCTCCCGCAGATCGCTTCCCGGCCCGTGCGGTGCAATCAGGATAACATCATGTCGAGAGTCAAAGTCGATATTGTCGTAATACACATTAGCGCCGCTCAAGAATACGATAATCTGTTTGTGACTGCTTTTCTCCTTGAGGCAGTCATCGTAGAACAGAGTATGTTCATGGTCGGGGATCGCCAGGATAATAATATCGGCGTCGGCAGCTTGTGCCAGGGAGCTGACTTCAATGCCATCAGCCTTCGCTTCTGCAAGTGATGGGCTGCTATCACGTAAAGCGACTCGAACATCCATACCGCAGTCACGCAGATTGAGCGCAAAGGCACGTCCCTGCGAACCATAGCCGACAACAGTGATCCGTTTGCCCTTGATCTTGCCGCGATCACAGTCGCTTGTCTGGTAGACCCTGCTTTCCGGCATCAGATATTCAAATCGTCAAGCGTGAAGATCGGTTCAAAACGGTAGCCTTTGGCCTTGAAGTTTTCCTGACCGCCGGCCAGGCGATCCACCATCGCCACTACCTTGACGATTTCGCTGCCCGCTTCTTCGAGGGCCTCACCGGCGGTGATCGATGACGAGCCGGTAGTGACGACATCCTCGATTACCACAACCTTCATGCCTTGCTGTAACGGTCCCTCGATACGCTTGGTGCGGCCGTGACCGGAACGTTCCTTGCGGACGATCAAACCCTTGAGCGGCCGACCGCTCTCCTGCGAGAGCGCTACCACCGCGCCGATGATCGGGTCAGCGCCCAGGGTGAGGCCGCCGACTGCGTCGACTTCATCCTCTGCTATCATCTCCAGGATAACCTGTGCCAGGCAAAGCAGACCGTCCGGCATCAGTGAGAGCAGCTTGCCGTCGATATAGTAGGTTGATTTCTGCCCGGAAGTCAGCACGAAATCGCCATGAATCACGGCGTGTTTATTGACCAACTCCAGGAGTTGGTTGCGTAGTTGCCTGGATTGTTCCGACACTAAAACCTCCCACGTGTTAGTGCAGCCAATATATCGATTGGATTACAAGCTGTCAAGCCGACGGGGGTGGCTCGAGGCGAAATCTCAAACGGTTTGCCCGCTTGACATTCCGAGGGGGTCTTCCCTTATTATGCAAAGGTATACTGTTTACGGTAGGAGGTTAGGAATAGCGTAGTGCGACCAAAGCTTAAGTTCTTAAGTGATGATCTCATTGAGCAGATCGTCAGAGAGGCGCGAATACTCCTCTGCCGTCCGGGACTGGATATCCATAACCAGGATATCCTGAAAATGCTGGCTGATCATGGCGCGACTATTGATCTCGAGAAACATCATGCCATCTTGACAGATGGAATCATCGACAACGCCTTGAAAACCGCATGTCACTCATTCAAACTCTATGATGTCCTGGGCAATGAGACTCATGATTTCAGCGGCGACAATGTTCACTTCACTCCCGGTTCCGCGGCGATAACAATCCTGGACAATGAGACAGGGGAAATGCGTCCTCCGACCAGCGCCGACTATATCAAGTATACCAAACTGGTAAGCAGGCTTAACCATATCGCTTCCCAGAGCACCGCCCTGATCCCGACCGACGTGAACGCACAGGTCTCCGACAGTTACCGTCTCTACCTCAGTCTGCTGCACTGCGAGAAACCGGTGGTGACCGGCGCTTTCACCATTGAGGCATTCACGATTATGAAAGAACTGCAACTGGCGGTGCGCGGCAGTGAATCGGGATTAAAAGAAAGACCCCTGACCATCTTTTCGGTCTGTCCGACGGCACCCTTAAAGTGGAGTGATGTCACTTCGCAAAACCTGGTTGACTGCGCCCGCTACGGGATTCCGGTCGAGTATATCTCAATGCCTCTTTCCGGTTTCATGGCGCCGGTGACACTGGTGGGGACACTGGTACAGCACACGGCGGAAACGCTTTCCGGCATTGTCATCAGCCAGTTGACCAATCCTGGCGCGCCCGCTCTTTACGGCGGTTCGCCTGCTGTCTTCGACGTTCGCTATGAAACCACCCCGATGGGTGCGGTGGAGACGATGATGATCGACTGCGCCCACAACGAGATCGGCAAACATCTCGGTCTGCCGACTCAGGCTTACATCGGTTTGAGTGACGCCAATGCGCTCGATGCGCAAGCCGGTTTGGAGACCTCGATGGGAGCGACCCTGGCGGCGTTAGCAGGCATTAACAACATCTCCGGGCCCGGGATGATCGACTTTGAAAGTTGCCAGAGCCTGGAAAAGCTGGTTGTCGACAACGAGATCTGCGGCATGACCCTGCGTATGCTCAAGGGGATCGAACCGAAAGAGGATTTTCCGGCGTTGCCTCGCTTCGAGGAACTGCTTAAGGAGAAACATCTGCTGATTTCGGAACACTCGCAACGATACCTCCGCGATGAACACTATTTCCCTGGCCCGGTCATCAACCGTGCCAACAAGTCACGCTGGCAGGAAGAGGGCGGCTTTACCTTGCGGCAGCGTGCCGCTCAGGAAGTAAGCAAACTGCTAACGGAATACCGACCCTCCCGTCTGCCTGATGATTGTAAGAAAGAGCTGACGCGCTTGATGCAGAGGGAAGCGCACCGTCACGGCATGGAACACTTGCCCGATCAGACAACATGAAGAAGATTGTTTCACTGCCTGTACGAGGTGTTCTTCCAGAAGAAGCAGAAGTACTACAAGCCCAGGGCATACCTGCGGCGGAAAAACCTGATGATAGAATCATTGGTCTCCTTGACGATGCTTTCACTCTATTTGAGCAATTAGCCCGACCGGTGGCGATAATGGCCGAAATATCCACCCTTGAGTTTGAGAAAATCTATGCAGGCGAAGGCCGCAATGAACCGGTCACGCCTGTTGCTGAGATATATCCCCAAGCAGAGTGTCTTGCTCTTTTTGCCGTGACCATCGGTCACGATGTCGAGACGAAAATTAGCGAGCTTTTCCAAACGAGAGAGTTTGCGCTCGGTTCGCTGCTTGATGCAGTTGCATCAGCCGCTGCCGACCGCGCCGCCGCTGATATTGAGTATCGCTTCCTTGAAAATCTCGTGAAAAGACAACAGACTATGACAACGATGGCAGCATCACGTTTCAGCCCCGGCTACTGCGGCTGGCATATCAGTGGGCAGAAGCGCCTGTTTGCTTACCTGCAACCTGAGGAGATCGGTATCACCTTGCGATCAAGTTTCCTGATGGAGCCGTTGAAATCTGTCTCCGGAGTGCTGCTGGCAGGCGCGCCTGGTCTGTTTGTTATTGCCGACTCCTATCCATTTTGTGCTGCCTGTCAGGATCATTCCTGCCAGACGCGGATGCCGACAAGATTGAGTATTTAAGTTTGCCTGTTGGAGAAAATTCGTAGTGGGTATATTAGAACAGATTTCCGCGAGTTTGCAAAAGGGTAACGATACACATGTGGCCGAGCTTACCCGCCGGGCAATAGAGAAGAAGCTGCCGCCGAAACAGATACTTGATGACGGTTTGATCGGCGGTATGGCGGTGATCGGTGAACGGTTCAAGGCGCATGAGATCTTCCTGCCGCAGGTGCTTCTGGCGGCACGGGCGATGTATGCCGGTATGGACCTGCTCAAACCGCTGATGATCAGGGAGAATATACCGACCAGCGGCAAGGTGGTGATCGGGTCGGTACAGGGCGACCTGCATGATATCGGCAAGAACCTGGTGGCAATCATGCTCAAAGGCGCGGGGTTTGAGGTCATCGATCTGGGCAGTGATGTTACCCCGGAGCAGTTCGTGTCCGCTGCTGAGAAGGAAGAAGCCGGGGCCATCGGCCTGTCAGCGCTGTTGACCACAACGATGCCGGTGATGAAACAGGTTATCGACCTGCTCCGTGAGCGACGATTGTTAAGCAAGATCAAAGTCATCATCGGTGGTGCGCCAGTCACCCAAAAATTTGCCGATCAGATCGGTGCCGATGCCTACGCTTTTGACGGCGTCAGCGCGGTAGAGCGGGTCAAAGCTCTCATCGGCAGGGAATGAGATGAGAAGTATACTTGATAGGGTAAGGCAAGGCGAGATTCTGGTCGCTGACGGCGCGATGGGGACGATGCTCTTCAGTCGTGGCTTGAAAGCGGGCGACTGTCCGGAAGCCCTTAATCTCACCAAACCCGCCCTGCTCACAGAAATTGCTCAGGCGTATTTTGACGCCGGCGCCGAGATCATCCAGACCAATACGTTTGGCGCTTCACCGCTGCGGCTGGCTGATTATTCGCTGGCGGATCAAACTGAAGAGATCAACCGCAAGGCGGTCAAGGCTGTCCGGCAAGCCGTTGGTCAGCAGGCTTATGTCTCCGCCTCTTGCGGGCCTTCCGCTAAGATATTAAAACCCTATGGTGATACTAAACCGGAAGCCATGTTCGAAAGCTTCAAACGGCAGGTCAGCGCGCTGATCGACGCCGGTGTTGATATCATTTGCGTTGAAACCATGACCGACCTGACTGAGGCAAGCCTGGCGATTGAGGCGACCCGCGCGGTGTCTGCCACCATTCCCGTGATGGCGACGATGACCTTTGACGCCACACCGAAAGGTTTCTTTACCGTCATGGGTGTCGATATCGAAACCGCCGCCGCGCGCCTGGCTACCATCGGCGCGGATATCATCGGTTCCAACTGCGGTAACGGTATCAATAATATGATTAAGATCGCCCGTCGCTTCAGGAAGCATACGAAGCTGCCTTTGCTTATCCAATCCAATGCGGGACTGCCTGAAATAGAAGATGGTGTACTGGTTTACCCGGAGACACCGGAATACATGGCCGGGAAGGCGAAAGATTTGATTGACGCTGGTGTCTCGATCATCGGCGGGTGTTGTGGTACGACGCCGGAGCACATCCGGGCAATCAGGCAGGCGATCGAGTAGAAGCTATATCAAAAGCCTGAATATGAGGCAGGTCAAAGACCGTCGTGATTTGATTTCTGTGTTTCCGATTCTCTCATTGACAGGGGGATAGAACTGCCATATATTAACTGGTGATATGCTCATGTAACAGCAGGTTGGGGTACACTCGGCCTGGCGAATATCTGTTGGTGAGCGGTAAGCCTGGGTCCAAGTACCGAGTTCAGGTTTTTAGCTCGGGGTGTCAGGACAGCCTAAGCGCGTTAATCCAGTTTTCTGGAGCACCTACCTGATTAGGACGCCGCTCACCTTTTTTTGTCACAGTCATGGTTATAAGTACTACAGGTCAAGTGGCTTGGTCCGCTTGGCGTTGCCATTTACCGGCATCCTCGCCTGCGGGGACTGCCTTCATGCCCCTGGCACGGCTGGCTGCTGTCATGATCGCAGGGGTTCTCCTCGCTGGACATCTCGCCTTCCAGATAGGCTTTGGCTAACTCCTCAGGAGGTAACGCCGCCGCCCCAGAGATAACCTTGATGCCGCTTGCTTCAAACATCTGGATGGCCCGCACTCCCATACCACCGGCGATTACAAGGCTAACGCCCAATTGACTGAGCCATTGCGGAAACGCCCCCGGCTGATGCGCCGGTGGATTCGCATGTTCCACAGCGACAATTTCCCCCCCTGAAGACTCGACTTCCAGAATAGTAAACTCCTGGCAGCGCCCGAAATGGGGAGACAAGAGACCATCTGATGTCGGCACCGCGATTTTCATGTCTGTTGGCTCCTTATGTTGAAGAGTCATCTTTTTTTCTGGTCGGCTGGAAGCGAGTCCTTATTTCCCAATTCAAGCTTCTCTTGCAGTCTGACCCACAATGATCTGATACGATCAGTAGTCTGGTTTGAAGTATATTCAATCAGCGTCTTTCCCGCAACCTGCGCTCTGGTAAACAATGCATCATAGGGTAAAGCGCCGAGAAAGTCCATATTATTATTGCGAGCGTAGGTCTCAATCTCACCAGCTATCCTGGCGTTTATATCAGATTTGTTCAGGCAAATTCCTACCGGCAGCCGGAAATGGCGGGCGAGATCAGCCACCCGCTTCAGATCATGATAAGCGGACAGGGA
>JAGLUH010000123.1 GCA_023134875.1 Candidatus Zixiibacteriota bacterium | reverse complement strand
GCACTGCCGGAAGTACCGGGAACATTCAGTTAGCGAGTACGCCCGATAGGACTGTTGCGCCGCCTCCAAAGAGTAGGAGAACCCTTTCTCCCACGACCTGGCACGGTAAAAATGAAACGCAAGTATATCAACATTTGCTGTCGTTTCGCCTTGCTCCAGTATATTGCCGTATTGCCCGTGCAGTTCACGAGATTGTGATTCCGGCAGGCATTCGTAGATCGCATCACGCATCGAGGGATGAACGAAATTGAACATACTCCGCGCAGGATCGCGTTGCAGCAGCCCCCGCTTGACCAACTCTTCAAGGATAGAGCGAATAGCGGGCAGTTCAAGCTGGGAGAGTACTTTAGCTATGAGTTCCGCAGGGAAATCGGTAACCGCTACTGCGGCGCATTTGAGCAGGTGACGTTGAGTTTCCGGCAAGCCGTCGAAGATCGCCAGGTGCAGGTTTACAAGACCTTCTGATACCGGTACTTGCAGTTGCGAACTGGCAAGTTCCCACTTGCCGGTCACCTCATTGCGGGTTAATTGATTTGTATTTGTGCAGTGCGCCAAAAATCCCATGATGAAATGGGGATTGCCTTTCGAGGCAGCCAATATGCGGGTCAGTAACTCTTTCTCCCTCTTTCCCGACTCGAATCTTTCTGCAAAGAACTGCCACTATTCATCATCTGACGGCGCTTCCAGTTCGACCTTGCTCAACAGCGCCGGTTGGTCTGGATGAGGCTGAAACACGTCACCATCACGAGTAACCACCAGCAATAGTAGCGGTAGATTATCGGTCACCTCGCCCAACGCCAGCACCAGCGAGTGGGAATACTCATCAGCGCGGTCGTAGTCGTCGACTATTATCATCTGCGGCGACTTCACCAGGGCGCTGACCAGTTCGACAAATAGCTCTCTGGTTTTGGCAATCCGCAATTCGGGAGTCAGACCTTTAGTCCAGGCGTTTTCCTGAATATCGAACTCAAGGAGGTCTGTCATAATCGGCAGCCATCTGGCCCCGACAATACTCTCCACAAACGTGATGATATCGCCGCCGCCTTGGTGATTCTGCTCATACAATTGCTGAAGCAGCTTGCGAGCCAGCCAGCCGCGTCCGAACAGAAGAGAGTTCTTGCAAATCACCTTCACGCAGTTGGCGCTACTGTGCCTGCGGATAAAACTGGTGATGAGGGTTGATTTACCGATGCCGGGTTCACCGGTCAGCGCTACCAGTCGCCTCCAGCCACCGCCTGTTTCCTGCCAGGCCACCGTCAGAGCGTCAAGGGCGCGTTGCTGCCCGACGATTACTTCTGTGCTTTCGTCAGTAGTAGTATCTTCGCTTATGCCGGCGAACCTGTGGCAGGTAACGTTATCGCCGATACCCTTCAGGGCAAAAAACACCGGTTCCGTCAGAACCTCGGCGGGAAGTCTGCTTTGCAGAGCGCTGTCAATGATAATCTCATTCCAGGAGGCCTTGGCCATCAGTCGGGCGGCCAAGTTGACGCCCTCGCCCATTACCGTGTATTCCCGCCGCTTTTTCGAACCGACGTTGCCGCAATAAAGCGGGCCGATGGCGAGCCCGATACGAATCCGAAAGCCGGCGTCAGCAAAGCTTATCAATTTAGTGGCGCACTGCAGCGCGCTCAACTCGTCATCTTCCCGCTTCGTGGGTGCCCCGAACAGAACCAGCAGTTTGTGTCCTCGCTGGTAGGGATCGATACGGGCAATGCTGCCGTGCAACCGCCGAATCGCCGCAAAGCAGCGTTCTAACGTATCGTTTAGATCGTTAATCGCACCATTAGGGTCATCAGCGTCCCCAGTGAAATCATGCTCGAAATTCGCAAACAGCACGACAACGTGGCGGTGCTCACTCTGCACTGCCAGGGAAGAACCGGAGGACTTGATTCGTTTCAGCACATCCTGGGCTACATACAGTTCCAGATTGCGGCTCCGTGTAGCAGGTGTTTCGGCTCCCACTGCTCGCATGAGATTCTCACTTCCGGCTGGTGCTGACCCTGCTTCAACAAGGCTGAACTTCTCATCTATTGGTGTCAGTTTCTCAGTTCCGGGACACTGTTGCGCCAGGGCGGGACCGATCACAAACTGGTTGGCGTCGCCAAGGTCACATGCCTTGTACACTACGTCAAGTAGATCCCCGATAGGTTCCGCTTCCAGCCGGTGTTTAGGATCACCGAGAGAAGCCAGTTGAAAAGAGCCGAACTCGGCGCCCAGGTGCACTTGCAGTGCCGTTCTGCCTTTGAGCGGTTCAGTTGAGTTGACATAATCGAGCGCTTCGAGAACAGTGCCAAAGAAGCTGCCCAAATCAAGATCATCGGGAAAATAGGACCAGAGCGCATCACCGGCAAATTTCAGAACATCTCCCTGAAATTGGAAAACGACGTCACACATTGCTTCAAAGAACCGATTCAGGGCGCCGGTGAGGATTTCCGGACCCTCTTTGCCCTGATCGGCCAGTTGCCTGGTCAGGGCGGTGAATCCGGAGGCGTCAATACAGACAACAACGCCCTGGTGCCTGCTGGCAACATGCAGCGCGCCGAAATCTGATCGGTAATACCACTCACTGATAGTGTCGGGAAGATAAGGAGCGATTGCGGCGTAACGCGCGTTTAGGATCAGCCATTGTAGACAAGAACCCTGATCACGAGTAAAAGCAGGAGGTGGAGTGCCTGATCCAGATAGAAACCCTGCTTGGAGCTGTTGAAGAGCCCCGCCTTGGCATAGTCCTGCAACCAGTGTTCAACAAACAGGAATATCATTATCACCAACGTGGAAACTCTAAGGAAAGCATCGCTGTTATTGTGGAGTAGGCCGAGGAAAAGAAATACCGCCACTGTCAGAGTATAGATGATAGCATGGCAGGTGAGAACCTTCCGGGAGGATGTCTTCTCACTGGCCATGCGGTCGCTCTGAAAGGCGAAATCGCCGAATATATGACCGAGGAACAGAAAGAATAACAGGTCAAGCATCTTCCTAATCCTTCTTGACGGGCAATTTTATCTTGAAAGTCGCTCCGTGACCGAGCTTCGAGTCGACCGCTATTTTGCCGCCGTGGCCCCGGAGTATCCTGGCAGCCGAGATCAGGCCGATACCGTGCCCTTTCTCCTTGGTGGTGAAGCATTCTCGGAAGAGCTTGGTGAGATGTTCCTCGGCGATGCCGGGCCCATTGTCGGTTACCTCCACTACGGCAATCTTTTCCTGCGGTCTTGTTTGGAGCCTGACAGTTACCTGTTTATCAGTAATCTCAGCACATTGCGAGAGCGCTTCGCCGGCATTGATAAGGAGATTGATAACAACGCGGCGAATCTGGTCTTCCTTAAGTTGCAGCGATTGAGGGAAATCCTCCTCTTTCTCCAGAGTAAATCTGATATCCCGAAAACGAGGCTGCGACTGGCAGAAACGGATGAGGAGTCTGATAATGGTAGATAGATCGACCGGTCGCAACTCGCTGTTGTCATCCCGAAAGATCATCATATTCTCCACAAATTGTATAACCTCATCAGAGGCAACCCCAATCGCCTGGATCGAGTTCTTGGATTTTTCCTGCTGCTGGGGTGTCAGCCGCGACAAGACCAGTTCAGTATGCCCGAGCAATACACTGAGATAGTTCTTCATATCATGGGCCAGTTCGATTGCCGTTTCCTTCGCACTTTCATATTTCTCGATGTCAACAATCGTTTCGTTGAGCACCTGCAGTTCCGATATATCCTGGCAAATCATCAGGTGCAAGATGCCGTCACTCTGGCCGGAAAGAGAGGTAATCGACAGATAGATCGGAAACTCCTCTCCTTTGCGCAATCCCTTTACCTCACCAGTCCAGATGTTACCGCTGAAGTCACGTATCGCCGCGAGGCGGAAGTCGGAGAAGAGGGAATCAATCTGGCGGTCGCCATCTGGATTGTCTATGTCAAACATCATCGCCGTCGCCTTGTTCATCTGGAAAATATCGCCAGTGCGGGTGGTGAGGACGACCCCACTCGGGGACTGGTCAATAATGCAGTCGAGGAAGGAGTTTAGACGGATCAGTTCGTCATTCGTTTTGCTTAATAGTCGGTTGCTTTCCTCCAGTTCGGCTATTCTATCAGAATCGGACTCCCGCAGTTTACGACTAAGACTTCTGAGTACCCTGGTCGCAAGGGCGGGTTGCTCACCAATGACCTTCTCAAAGTTTTTGCGGGAGAATTCCAACACCTCGCAGGCGGTCTCCGCCACAACCGTTGCGAATCGTGGTGATTCTTCCACCAATGCTATCTCGCCCAGAAAATCTCCCGGACCTCGTCTACCGATTACCTTCGGGTTGCTCTGATCGTAGCCCTGCTTGAGTACACGAACGCTACCCTTGAGAATCAGCAGCATGGTGTTCCCCGGTTCCCCTTCGGAGTAGATGGTCTCCCTTGGTCGGTAACGTCTTAATAGCGAGTACTTCGCTGCGAGGTGAAAGAGAAAGAGGTCCAGCGTAGGACTGGGACTGGTCGAACCGAGATCAGTTGACCGCATAATCTATTTTGTCGGCATATTGCCTGCAATCTTTTATGATTCAACAGAAAGCCTGTTAGATAAAGTATGTCGGTCAGCCCCCTGGAACGGTTACTGCCATCGCGGGACAGTCTTTCAGATCGAAACTAATCATTTCGATAGACGCGAGAGGTCTCGTTTCTCCCCACACTGGCAATCTGGTATCCTAAGCAAAGCCGTAGGCGTCGGGTGAGTTTGCATGGCTCGCCAGTTTTCCATTGCAGTTAAGCGGGCCGGTTTGCGGGGGAACCTGTCTTACTGATATCGTAAAACAACTATAAATCGATGTTACTTCATCGAGAAATGGTAGGCGCGGGAATCAAGGTTTTCCAGGGAGAAATAAAGGCCTTCCCGCAATTCGTCTGTAGTGGTCAGTATCTCCTCGCTGGTATAGATATCGATCAAGCGAACCTTGGAACCTCTAAACCCCAGGGCTCTTAAGTCCACCTGAATCACTACATTGGTGGGAAGGGTTTTAACCCGCTTGAACACCTGACTGGGAGAGGAATTCAGCAGGTAGATCATGCCGGTCTTGTTCGCCTTGTGCACGAATACCCGAATTCCCGGGTGAGAGGTGTTGATCGGAAAGGTCACCTTGAGATCGGAAAGCAGGCTGCGCAGGAAGTTGATCTTGGCGTGATTGCCCTGAGAAGAAGCGTCAAAGGTCAACAGAATGATATTGCCTTTGAACTTGTTGATGCGCATACCAATAGTCTTGCCCGAATAGGTTACCAGCTTTCGACTTCGCTTCTCAGTGCAATTGATGGTGCCGAAGATATGACTGGGGAATCTATCCTTGCCCGCCTGGACGCTGCCGATCTTGTCGAGTGAAGTGGTCTTGCAGTGGATGGCATTGCCAAGCGCCTGACAGTTACCCATATTAGGAGAGTGTTTGGGCAGAAGCCCGATCAGGATCAAATTAACACCTTTACGTGCCAGATCGAGCAGGAAGTGCTGATGCTCCTCTGCCATGATCTCAGTCACCGGCACAAAAAGGTGGTTCAAGTTGGAAAAGGATTCGGGGTTATCCAAATCCGGTATCAGGAAATCCTTTTTCAGCATGTCAAGATCACGACCGATTTCCGGCATGGTAAACTCGGCCAAGGTCTTGATATAACGATAGCCGGCGGGGTCCTCCAACAGCGATATCCAGTTATTCAGTCGGTTGGCAACGACGCCGATCTCGGTATCCAGGGTAAAGGCGCCGAGGTCGACCCGGGAGATCGCCGCCATCAGCCGCCGTGCCACATCGAAAGCCGGCTGGATAGTACCATCATCAGCAAGGGGCGAATCATACCAGTTTTCGCTTTCGATAAACATATGCTCGTTGAATCCTTTGATTCCGGCAGCCATCGCCAATGTGAGCAGGTACTTGGTCCCATCCGCGGAAATGGGAAAATGCTTCTTAGCGGTTTCCCGATCGCCGGTATTATTGCCGGTGGAAATTGCCGAGCCCCAGGGGAACTCGGAGTTGGCCCGCAGATACCTGATCCGCTGCAACATGGCAGACGATGACCCCTCCCATGATATGTTTACAGTCGGGAAAATCTGGCCGTTGGATTCCAGGATTGGAGTCAACGGTGCCTGCAGCCGCTTGTGAAAGGCGAGTGTCTGATAGAAAAGAGGTTCACAAGAGAAGCTCTTGTACAGATCTATCAAAGATGCGGCCTGCTCGGCAAGCAGGTACTCCTTGAAACGAAACCAATCCAGCAGCTTCGGCAGGGGACTCTCCTTGCAGACGGAGAAGTCTCGCGGTGGTTCCACCTCAGTGAAATCCTCGGCCTTTTCCTTGTAGGCTGAATTCAAATGCTTGATCTCACCATACCGTTCGTGCAAAAACGCAGGATACAGGGCTTCGACTATTTGCTGATTGTAATCCGATTTCCAGGGATAGGGGTCGCCGCCGAAATAGACGCCGTTGTCGAGTTCTACCAGAAAAAGGGGTCCCCGAGGATAGATATAGTTCTTGATAATCTCGGTCAGCCCGTTGAAATAGTGCTTCACAAAATTCTGCATTCGGGAATGCAGGCAGGAGGGTAGGTTGAAATCTCCCAAGCCGTTATCCAGGTGAGTAGTAGTCGGCTCACCTTCGGAATCAAGGGAAAGAATCTCAGGGTATTTGCTCAGGAAAGGTGGTAAGCCACCGAAATCAAGCTCAGAATAGACCAGGGGGCCCGGCTTGAGGATTACCTTGAAACCAAATTCCCGGGCAAGCTCAATAAAAACAACAAGGTCCTTGGCCGGATCGGTGAATCCGGAGAAATCAAACTCGCGATGGCTGTCTTCGTGCAGCGCCCAGGGCACTACTGTGGAAATCACCCGAAATCCGGCGCGCCGAATCCTCTCAAAGCAGATCGACCAATAACGCTTACTAACCCTAAAGTAATG
>JAGLUH010000122.1 GCA_023134875.1 Candidatus Zixiibacteriota bacterium | reverse complement strand
TTGACCTATCTGAAGGATCCGACAAAAAATATTACGACAGTGGAGGATCCTGTCGAATACCGGCTTGCAGGGATTAACCAGATCCAGGTCAAGCAGGAAATCGACCTCGATTTTGCCAGGTGCCTGCGGGCGATCCTCAGACAGGACCCCGACATAGTTCTGATCGGTGAGATTCGAGACAAAGAGACATTAGAAATTGCGATAAAGGCGTCTTTGACGGGCCATCTGGTTCTGAGCACTTTCCACACCAACGACGCGCCCAGTGCGATAAGCAGATTGCTCTATATGGGGATCGAGCGGTATCTGCTGGCATCGGCACTGAATTTGATCATCGCTCAACGACTGGTCAGGCGGATTTGTGTCCACTGCAGAGAGCCTGTAACCCTGAATGAAGAAGTCATTGGGCGTTTGGGGATTGACAACGAACGGGCCAAGGAATCGACCTTCTACCGGGGCCGGGGCTGCCAAGCCTGTGGAGGATCGGGCTACTTAGGCAGGCTGCCCATATTCGAGTTCCTGGTCGTGGATAGTGACATAAGCGAGAGAGTGATCGCCGGTGAGACCGAATCCCAGATAAGGGAGGCGGCGCGTAAGAAAGGCTATGGCGGTCTGCTCGAAAGCGGTGTAGGCAAGGTGTTGGAGGGTTTGACAACCGCCGAAGAGGTTATTCGCACAGCTTTCACGGACAAATGATAACAGTTCCTGCAACACGATGAACGAAGCTACATTAATTATAGGAAAATCAGATACATGAAAAGTTACGGGTACGTCGCTCGAGATGCGGCGGGGAAGCGGAAAAAAGGAGTAATGCAAGCCGACAGCTCTAATGAGGTGCTCAACGGGCTTCGTGCGCAAAGTCTTACACCTGTTTCTGTAAAGGAGGTTTCCAAGAGCAATCCCAAGACCCGGCAAAAAAAAGGTAGTCGCAAAAAAATCAAATCGGCGGACCTCTCGGCACTGTGCTGGCAGCTCTCGACAATGCTCGAGGGGGGAATTCCCATCACCGCCGGCTTCGACATCATTAGCGATGACACGGACAATCGGCAACTCCAGACGATTCTCAAGCAGATCTCGGAGAAAGTCAAGAAGGGTCAGCCCGTTTCGGAATGCGTGGCCGAGTACCCGAAGATTTTCAACAAGCTTTCCTGCGCCATGGTCATGGCCGGCGAAACCAGCGGTAATCTCGGAGGTGCAATCGGCAAACTGGCACAGTATTTTGACAATCGCGACAAGCTGGCGAAAAAAGTCAAAGGCGCGATGGTTTATCCTATCTTTGTGCTCTCATTCATAATCATCATAGTCATATTCATAATGGCCTTCATTGTCCCGCGATTCAAAAAGATATTCGATCAAATCGGCGGCACGCTTCCCACTTTTACCCGGGGCTTCATGGGGTTCTACGATGTCCTGCGCTATAATCTTCACTATATTATAGGCCTTGTTGTCGTTCTGGTGGTTCTCGGCACTATCGTATCCAGGACCAGGAAAGGCCACTACTATTTTAGCAGACTGGTCCTGGCGACGCCGTTGTTTGGCAAGATAGTGAGCCAGGCCTTTGTTGCAACGTTCTGCAAAACGACGTCAACTCTGCTGGCGGCGGGAGTCTCCGTGCTCGATGCGTTCAATATTCTCACCGGAATGACTGATAACGATATCATCAAGGCAGCCGTAGTGCAGACCAGGGAAGGTATCATAGGCGGTTCGAGTATATCTTCGAGTCTTGCCCAGTCCGGTTTCTTCCCGAACATGGTTGTCCAAATGGTACAGGTCGGCGAAGAAAGTGGTTCGATGCCCGAAGTGCTCGAAAA
>JAGLUH010000121.1 GCA_023134875.1 Candidatus Zixiibacteriota bacterium | reverse complement strand
CTGAGAAGCTAGGTAGTCTTCACTCAGCCCGCATAATCCTTTATAGTTTGGACTTTGAGGAGATTAGGCAGGCGCAGCGCCAAGCTCGCTGGGATGATGCCACTACTATCCTTAGCCAAGCAGGTATAGCGCTGAAACAGGCTGGTGCCGACTTCCTAGTAATATGCACCAATACCATGCATAAGGTTGCGGATGCAGTGGGTAAGACAACTGGATTACCAATACTCCATATCGTCGATGTAACCGGCAATGCCATCAGGGAGCAGGGCTTGAGCAAGGTGGGGCTACTGGGAACAAGGTTTGTCATGGCAGAGCAGTTCTATCGGGACAGACTCAAAAAGCGCTTCGATCCCGACGTAGTTGTGCCAGCAGAAGATGAGCAAGCCTTCGTTCACCGGATAATCTATGACGAGCTTTGCCGGGGCAAGATAAGGGATTCATCCCGTCAATCCTGTCTGGAGATTATTGAAAGGCTGACCAAGCGAGGCGCTGAAGGCGTCGTTCTCGGGTGTACCGAGCTGCCCTTGCTGATACGCCCCAGTGATGTCCAGGTACCGGTCTTCGATACGACGCGGCTCCATGCCGAAGCTGCGGTGGAACTGGCGCTTTCCGAGTGAAGAAGCGCAAATCTCACCCGTTCCCCCTGACCTGAAAGGAGAGAGCCACGAAACTGACGATCGTTTACGATAACGAAGTGAGGAAGCAGGGATTAAAGTCAGGATGTTGTTTTTCGGCTCTCATTGAGACGGAGCATGCATCGCCTATCCTCTTTGATACCGGCGGTGACGGTTCAGTCCTGCTGCACAACATGCGTGAGCTTGGCATCGACGCCAGACGGATCGGGACAATTGTAATTTCCCACGCCCACGGAGACCACACCGGTGGTCTTCAGTCCATTCTGGAAGTTAACGGTGATGCCGAAATCTATGTTCCGTCTTCTTCGTGGAGACAACTACCGGGAAGAAAGGTTACGGCAGTCACCGGGCTAGTGCAAATTTGTGCCGGGGTCTTCTCCACTGGCGAGCTTAAAGGAGTAGAGCAGTCTTTGGCTCTGAGGACAAATAAGGGGATTGTAGTTTTGACAGGATGTTCCCATCCTGGGGTGAGCGAAATTCTTCAGGCAGCCTCCAGATTCGGCGAGGTGTCTGGCATCGTTGGCGGCCTTCACGGATTTCATGATTTCGACCGGCTCAGGGAGCTATCCTTAATATGCCCCTGCCACTGTACTCAGTACAAGTCAGAAATATGCCAGCTTTTCAGTGATCGCTGTGAGGAATGCGGCGCCGGGTTAACTCTCGAGTTCTGACTTGAACACGGGTTAGGTGGGAGCTACAGGATACGGGGGTTGACAACAAGGAAATAATGGCGTTATATTAATTATGGACATATGACCATAATAATTTAGTAGTTCATCTAATTTGATGGGCATATGACTTAAACGACAAGGATAAGGATTCATGGGAAGACAACCACTTTGGCGTCGGGTAGACTTTCTACCACAGGTGACCTACTTCAAGCCTGCTGGTGTACCTCTGGCTCATCTTCAGGAAGTGCGGCTCTCTATCGAGGAGGCTGAGGCGATCCGGCTAAAAGATATGGAGGGTCTTGCCCAGGATGAGTGTGCCAAGAAGATGAGCGTGTCACGCCCTACCTTTGCCCGGATACTGCTCTCAGCACGGCAGAAGATGGCTGATGCCCTGCTTAACGGAAAGGCGATAAGAATCGAAGGCGGGAACTATGAGATGGCAGTGCGCCGCTTCCGTTGCGACACCGGTCACGAGTGGGAGGTACCTTTCGAAGTAATGATAAAGCAGCCGCCGGAGCTTTGCCCTACCTG
>JAGLUH010000120.1 GCA_023134875.1 Candidatus Zixiibacteriota bacterium | reverse complement strand
CCGGCGCCGTTGGGTCCCAGGAAACCGAGAACCTGGCCGGTCGGCACGGTGAAACTGATATCATCCACCGCCCTGGTTTCACCGAAATGCTTGGAGAGTTCTTTGACTTCAATCACTTATATGCTTCTCCGTTTCTTTTGGCTTCTCAAGTTTCGATTCATACAAAATGGCTTGCCGAAAATCAAGCGCAAATTGACTCAGCCGACCATAACTTGTTTTATACAGGAAAAGT
Source organism: Candidatus Zixiibacteriota bacterium (assembly GCA_023134875.1). Classification (GTDB taxonomy): domain Bacteria; phylum Zixibacteria; class MSB-5A5; order CAIYYT01; family CAIYYT01; genus JAGLUH01. The sequence continues at coordinate 6,780 of JAGLUH010000120.1, read as the reverse complement.
CAGTATCAGTTCCAGAGGGAGCTAACAACCAGAGGCAGACGCGGAGAGGTTGTCCCAAAAGGTTGTTGCGTATGGTGTGTTGCACACGGAACAACCTGTAGGTCGGGTTCCCAGTGAAGTCCGCCGTAGGCGGACGGAACGCGAAACCCGACAAACGGTTACCGAGACTCAAGCGTCCCTGCCGCTGGTTGCTCCGCTTTTTGCCGGTTAATCCGGATTAAGCCTCTCCTTTGTTCTTTGACATATCGAAACCGTAACGGTTTCGATCTACAAGTATCGTAACTAACGACGGCTGTAGCGGCAACGACGTCTTTTTGACAACAGCGAATTGCGACGCAGGATATTCCAGACCTTCCACCAGCCGGCAGGTTCACCGGCATTGTCCGAACCTTCGTTTACCAATCGCACTATTTCACGGATGGTGTAGAAGGGGTCAGCTTTGACCAGCGCCAGCACTCGCTCCGCAATCGCCGGTTGTGGTGCCGCCGCCGCGGTAGTGTCCACTTCAGGCTGAGGCGGCTCTTCAGTCGGTTGATACTCCTCGGTTTTGACCTCGACCGGTTGCTCAGTTTGCAGAACTTCGGTATCGGCGGTCAATTCCGAAGTTCTCTTACGGTGGCCATCCCACCCACCCAGTTGGAAATTGTTGCGGGCTTTCTCGATGTTGTCATAAGCATGCAGGATCGAATCGAATTCGAGCAGCTCGAAAATCTCATACACGCTGGCGATCATCCGCGCCAGTTTGATGTCACCGGCGTTGGCGCGGATTTCCCTGATATTGCTGATGAAGATACCCCAGCCCGCCGAGGAGATATAATCCACACCCGCAAGATCGACGATGATGTTGAACTTGTTCTGTTTCAGTAGTGAATCAAGAACCCGTTCCAGCTCGGTGGCGGTCATGGTATCGATCACACCATCAACCCGTACCAGGTTGATGTCGTTACCGGCGCCGGTGGTATCAAGTGATATCTTTATGCCTTCCACTGCTCACTCCCCTCCGCGACTACTGCTTCCTCGCTCCGTTTAGTATCGGTGATCTCCTTGGTGAACAGGAAATAATCGAGCGCGCCATTCGAGTAAGGAGCATGCTCGAAAATAGTGCGGCGGTACAACTGCGCTTCTTTCAACTGCGTGTTAATCCTTATCCTGGTGGCAAACATTTTATCGCCGAACTCCGCCAACAATTGGTGATAGATCTTTTTCGAGACCCTGGTCCTGACGTCGTAGAAGGTGGCAAGGATGCCCAGCAATTCGACGTGATGACCGATCTTGTCATAGATCTCATCAAGCAAGATAAGAGTTTTTCGAGCGCCTTCACAAGCAAAAAAATCCATCGACACCGGAATAACCACACCGTCAACGTAATTGAGAACATTGAGGTTAATCAGGTTGACAGCAGGCGGACAGTCGCAGATGACATAGTCGCTGCCCCGCAGATTTGCCAGTACCTGTCGGAGGCGGGTTTCCCGATCAGTCTGGCGGGCAAGATAGAGTTCCGTCTCCACCAGCCGCCGGCCGCCGGAGTCGATCAGGTAGAGATTGGGACGCAAGGGAATGATGTCGACCTGACCGTTGGTCAGGAGTTCGGCCAGACCGCGCGCTGGCCTTTTGTCGAACGCTATCGCCACATTGCTCTGACTGTCACAATCGACAATAAGTACCTTGTTGCCCGACAATGACAAGCAATGAGCGACGTTGATTACCGTAGTCGTCTTGCCGGTACCTCCCTTGGAGGTTATAACCGCAATTTTGCGCACTACTCCTGACCTCCCGTCGGACGCCGTGACATTTTCTTCTTATACTCATCGAAATCAAAATCGTCGCTCTCCTCCGGCAGGGAGATGACTTCCAAATCGATCCCCTCCTCACCTCGCTGCTGCCAGCCGGTTGCATCCTGCTGGCTCAGTCTGGCGGTTGACAGAACATGTTTTTTCTCCTGTTCCTGGTCGATATCGCCGAGGCGCTCGGTGATGCGGGTCAGCAGGAGGTTTAACTGTTCATCTGTAACCTGACCATCCAATTCGGCAAACATCGCCGCCAGTATCTCATTACGTTCAGCGTGGATGCCGGAATCAGCCAGCAGGTCTCTCCAGCGATCAGCTTTCTCCTGCTCCTGCTGTTGCAGTGACTCCTTGATCTGTTCGACATACTCATGGCGATCAACAGCCTGACCGGTGGCGGTAACGGCAGCGGACAGCTTTTCAAATTCCGCCTGCTGCTGCGTGGTGAGTACACCCCCCTGACGCCTGACATAATCGTAGCGCTGACGTTTGTTGTTGAGTCGCAGGCGCACTAGTTCGATGTAGATAATCTTGTCATCCAGCCTGGCGGCGCCATCGAATTTCGTTTCCAGTTCCTTCCGGATGCGAGTGGCGCCGTAGTCGGGATTGGCGTGAATGATCGCCAGCATCTGGTTGCGCTGCTCATAGCTTAACTGAACTGGTTCATCATCGACACGCAGCTTCTTATTCAAGAGACCTTCATCGCCATATAGCTCATAGCGCTTGCGATAGCGATAATAGGTTGACGGGGAAAGATTCATCAGGCGGCAGGCTTCCGCAATCGACTTTTCTTCCTTCTCCACCAGGTCGAGGAGTTTCTTACGCCGCGCAAAGATATACTGATCGGCCTCGATCTTCTCCTTGATGACAACCATTGTAATGTCATCATGCTGTTCCGCCTGGCCGCAGAAACTCTTCAGTTCGTCGGTGAACATCTCGACAAACTCATCGGGAGAGAGATCGGAGTTGTTGCGGATGAATTCGAGAAAGCCGGCAATGCCATATTGCCGCTTCCGGGCATCCATCGCCTCGGTGATGCCGTCAGTATAGATTACAAGAACATCGTCGCATTTAAGCCGTACTCCCTCGCTTTTCAGGTTCTCCTCGAAGCTGATGCCCTCCGGCAGGGTGATACCGAGAGGAATACCCTTGGGATTGAGGAAGTAGGTCTTGTCCTCCTCGCGGCGGTAGAGGATCATCGGGTTGTGACCGGCGGAAGCGAAGGAAATGCGGCGGTTCCTGGTATCAAGGACAACCAGGAAGATGGTGATAAACATCCCCTTGCGCACATCCTCGGTAACGAAATCATTTACCCGCGCGAGGATATCGACCGCGGAACGGTTACCACGTGACTCCAGCCGAATCGCGGTGCGAATCATGGTCATCACCAGTGAACCGGGGACACCCTTACCGGAAACATCGGCCACCACTATGCCGAGCGTATTGGGGTCGATCCAGAAAAAATCGTAGTAGTCGCCGCCGACATCCTTAGCGGCCTTGTAAGTCGTGGCGATATCGAAGCCTTCGACATCAGGGAACTGGCGCGGCAGGAGCGCGTGCTGGATATCCTGCGCCACCTGCATCTCTTTGCGGATTTTTTCCTGCTCGACCAGATTCTCCTGTGCCTCCTTGAACTTAACCGTCATCTCATTGAAAGCCTCGGCAATCGCGCTAAACTCCCCTGCTCCCTCGATTTCGACGCGGCTGTCAAGGTCGCCATGACCGAGACGACGAACGCCCTCAATCAGTTTCTGCATTGGTTTGACGAAGTAATTGGCCAGAAGAAAGACGGCAACTATGCTGAAGAGGAAGGTGAACCCGACCACGACCAGGATATCGCGACGGGCGGCGACGATGTTGTGGCTGAGACCTGATTCGGAAAAGGCGACATGCGCGGTGCCGAGAACCCGATTGCCCGACTTGATTTCATACAAGAAATAGCGCATCGAGGCGCCTGATTCAGATTCATAAAGCTGAGCTTCTCCCGGCAGGGTGGGATTGACGCCAGCAGGCGGTCGATAGGGCCGATGCAACAGTTGCGGGGATTCGGTGGAGGCGACCACAAGACCACGATTATCGACGATACTTATGACGCTGACGTCACGGTCCTGCAAGGCGAAGTTGTGCACGAATTCATCGAACTCGACATCAGAGCTGTTGTTCAGGAAGAAATTGGCGGCCTGGGTGGCAATGGTGCGCGAGTACTCGGCGGTCACTTCGGCAAATTGCTGCCTTAGTGAGTCGACCGATTTCCCTTCCCAGTATAAGTACACCGATACAATAATCGCCGTCATCACCAGGGAAGTCCAGAGAGAGAACTTAACCCGCAGCGACATCCCTCGCGGTGCCGTGAAGGTAACCGGACGTACACGGGGATAACGCTTAAGCATACGCAATTCATTGATACCATGCCGGCTATGGTAGGAAACCTGATCGGTGATCTTGCGGATAAGATAAATCCCCAGACCACCTTTGCGCCCTGTCTTAATGTAACGCTTTAAGTCCGGTTCCGAGGCGCTTTCAAAATCGAAACTTCTTCCGGTATCGAAAAGAGATATCTGAAAACGGTCGGAATAGAGAGAAACTCTTACTTTTAAGACGCCCTCACCCATCAGATAGGCATGGCGAATGATATTGGTGCAGGCTTCTTCGACGGCCAGCATTATGCCGGTAATATCCTTGCGCCGAAAGGGGGTTTCCTGCAACACCGACTCGATGAAGTCACGGATATCAGGTAACTTGCCTTCCACCGCCGGGAACTCGGTGAAAATCTCCTTGGTTGGCCTACGGAATAATCGCATCAAACAAAGATATCAGGGGCGAAAAACAATGTCTATAAAAAAGAATGCGGCAAAAGAGCCGCAACCCGAATACATTAGTTACTAATCGATTTTAGTGCTCGCTTGAAGTCTTAGCTTAGCCTGAGTAATGTTCTTCTTAGTCTCCACATTACCGGGATAGGAACTCAGCACCTGCTGCCACAATTCAATCGCCTCTCGATATTGCCCTTCACGGAACTTCTCAATGCCTTCAAGATAAAGGCGCCAGATATCGGGATCAGATTGAATCTCCGCCAGCGAACTTGACATGAGGCTATCAGGCTCAGGCGAGAAGGTGCGCATCAAACCGATAGCTACCGAGTCATGGGGATTGACAGCAAGCAGGCTGTCGAAACTGGAGAGCGCCGCCAGGGTATCGCCGTTATTAATCGCCGCGATACCATTACGCAACAGATTCAACGAGATGATTCGCCGGTTGAGAGAGTTCAGAGCCTGTCTCGCCGCCCTGTCGTTGCGATTCGACCGCAACATCTCGTCGTAGCAGATAGCCGCAGCGGCGAGATCGTTGTTACTCAGATGACGGCGCGCTTCTCCTTTCAAGCCGCTGATCTTTCGGCTCACCAGCAGGCCATACTCGGCATCCAGGTTCTTGAACTTGCTGTCATCACCAAACGACGGTCGCAGCCGCCCCAGCAGCCATGCTGACGATTCAATATCGCCAGCCGTCAGCGCCGTTGCCGCATCGGTGAAAAGCTCTTCCGCCTCAAGCGAATCAGATTCCGCCAGCGCCGCCGCCCGCACCGAGGCACTCAACTCGTTCGACTTCTCCTCTTCGATAGTCGCCAGACGGTTGATTGCCTCCTGATCATCGCTGCCGGATAAGACCGCCACCTTCTCGTAGTAGACCTCAGCCGAGTCGTAGAGGCCGTTCTGGAAGAAGTAGCGAGCCTGAGTAGTTGCCTCGAAAAGCTCCCGTTCACGCTGTTCGGCAGCCAGCCTCTCTGCGACTAAGCGTTGTTCCTCGCGGCGTTTGAGCAGGATTGATTCAACGGAACCGCCCAGAGAGATATCGAGTGAGAGACGATGCTGAGCCTCAAAGAACTCCTCGGTCTTATAGGTATAACCGACCGAGACAAGCTTATACCTGATGCCGGCGCCGAAAGCGACCTGGTCGACATCGTAGCCGCCCCTGATGAAGTAGGAGTTACGGAATGCCAGTTCACCGCCGAGATGGAAGACTGGATCGACATTGTCGGTTTTGTCGATGTCAAATTCAAAGGAAAGGCGGTTGTGACCCTCGCTGAAGGGGAATGTCAATCCCAGGCCCGCCTTGAAATTGGTCGGCAGGCTCTCCCTGTCCTGGTCGAGGGTGATCTCCGGCGCAATGATATTCTGGACGTTGAACCCCAGGGCGACGTTGTCGCTGAGGGCAAGCTTGACACCAAGATCCCCACCGGCGCCAAAGGCGGCGTAGTCACCGATATTATGCCCGAATAACTTGATCGCCACGCCGAGAGCCAGGTAGCGGTTCAACTGTTTGCCATAACCGAGCAGATAAAGCTGCTGATTGGCGCTGAATTCACCTAAGTAATTGCCGGTTTTATCGCGTGCCTGAATCTGATCCGTCGTCAACAGAAAAGCGCCGACCGCGAAGGTACCATAGTCAACAGTCGGCCAGCCAAAAGCCATGAAATCATAGTATGATCCTTCCGGTAAAGAGAGATGCATGAAGGAAAGAGAGCGATCAGGCAGCATCGTGAGAGCAGCGCTGTTCCAGTAAAGTGCGGCGGCATCGGCGGCCAGGGCGACATTAGCGCCACCCATTCCCAGAGCGCGTCCGCCACCACCACAGGAGAAGAGCGGTCGGACACCGGCGCGATCAGAACCGGCCAGGACGACGGTCGTCATCAGCAGGCAACTCAAGATAAATATGCCAACTAAGCGTTTCATTACTTCACCACTGCAATCTTGGTACGCACTTCTCCCTTACCCTCGACGTTAAGCACGGCAAGATAGACACCGTTAAGAACCATCTGCCCGCTGCTGTTGCGGCCATCCCAGACCAGGGCGTCCGCCGTCGCTTCCGCCGCCGTTAGTGTCAAGGTAAAAACCTCTTCACCGGTCAGGGTATAGATGGTCAGCACCATTGTTTCCCCGATCAGCGGATTACTGAAGTGCAACGTCTGACGCAAAGGTGAGAAGGGATTGGGATAACA
>JAGLUH010000012.1 GCA_023134875.1 Candidatus Zixiibacteriota bacterium | reverse complement strand
CAATCGCTGCCTCGATAGCCATCAAGATAGTCGGCTACCTGCTGATGGCTACCCAGACAGAGTTCTGGCCGTTCCTGATAGGATGTTGCACGCTGGCTTTGGGCACGGCTATATTCAAACCGGGCGTGCAGGCCACAATGTGCTCTGCTCTCACCAAGAAGAATTCCTGGGTCGGCTGGGGAACGTTCTACATGCTGGTGAATATCGGCGCCTTTCTCGGTCCACCGCTTGCTCACTTTTTGTACGGTATCTCGTGGCCGGCCGTCTTCTACGGCTGCGCGGCAATTGTCTCGCTCAATTTCCTGATGTTGCTCACCTACAAAGACCCACCAGCCGGTGGTGAACAGACTGGCGACGTGCTCAAGGTCGCGTGGCTCACAATCAGGAACTTCTTCAACCTGAGACTGATAGTTTTCATCCTGATCATGTCCGGCTTTTGGCTGATGTTCATGCAATTGTTTGATATGCTGCCGAACTTCATCGTCGACTGGGTTGACTCATCAAGATTAGTGGCCGACCTCGGAATACCGGACTTCATGCTGCAGCGCAATTCCATGCGTGGTGCACAGCTCACCCAGGAATGGTTGATCAACGCCAATGCCGGACTGATTATTGTGGCGGTGGTGTATATCAACTTTCTCGTTTCGCGGATGCGCAGGGTGCACTCGATGTTTATCGGGATATCGATTGCATCAGTCGGGCTGGTCGCTGCCGGATTTACTACCAGTGGATACTTCTGTCTCTTGGGGATATTGATATTCTCTGTAGGTGAGATGCTATCCTCACCCAAAATGAATGAGTATCTCGGTGTTATCGCGCCCGAAGGGAAAAAAGGCATGTACATGGGCTATGCTAATATCCCCCAGGGGATCGGTTGGGGGTTGGGCTCGTGGTTTGCCGGACATGTTTACGAGGACATGGGAGACAAAGCCAACCTGGCCTTGAGATACATGGCCGACAACAACGGCATCACCGGAGTCGACCGCACTGAAGCAATGACCAAACTGGTCGAGGTTACCGGCATGACACATCAGGAGGCGACCGACATGCTCTGGGTGGCGTACAAACCGTACGAGTTGTGGTATCAGTTTGCCGCTGTTGGGTTTGTTTCGGCCGTGCTAATGCTCGTTTATGCGAGATGGGTAAAGAAGTACGAAGCAGCGGATGTGTAGATGTAACGACTGCACTCATGCTTCGACTGCGCTCAGCATGACATCCGGTAGTTTCGGGTAGGGCGGAACCCTCTTAGTGGTTCCGCCATCAGTTATTGGCAGAACTTGCTAGGTTCTCCGCGTAGCGGCGGGCCTTGTGTCCAACGGTTGGCAGGTGGGAGACAAGCCCCCACCCTACGCGATCCAAATACGTTTCGCGAACGGCAGATGTGGGCATCTGCCAAGCACGGGAACAGCGGCACATAGGCCATCGCATCGCCGGAATGCGACGCTCACATGACGGCATCATTTCCTGTCAAAAGGGAAAAACCTTCCCATTCCATTGCTGCACGGTCCGCCATGACGCAAGGCGCGGCAATGCGTAACTCATAGTCCTACAATGCGATATAAGGGGGACGTCGCCTCCGGCATGGGGCTTGCGTATTGGTCGGCTGGAGAAATAGGTTTATGGAGTTTACACATGGCTGCTGATAAGCAAGAGAACACTGAGACCACCGCCAACGAAGCCGAAGCCGAAGCCAAACCGGCTGGCAAAAGCGGGATGCTCAAGTACATCATTATAGGTGGCGGCGCTTTCGTCGTAGTCATCCTGATTGTACTGGCAGCCATACTCTTCCTTGGCGGCGACAGCCGTGAACCCGCAGAATCAGATGCGCAACCTGTGGAGATCAAGAAAGAAACCAAGACAGAAGCCCAGATGCCGGCTCACGAAACTTCGGCTGACACTGATGAACCGCCACCTTTCTACGACGATGAGGAAATGGTCGACGGTCAGGATCCCAGCGTCATTCAGGACATTATGGACAACCTCGCTTTCCTGGATTACCAGCCCGAGGAGGGCGAGATCATCGCGGAGGAAGAACTGGCCATGTCGGCAGAGGACTCAGTCGAGACGATGAACTGGTTGGAGGCCGAGAAAGCGGCTCTGGCGGAAAGGGAAGCGGCTCTGGCCACTGGCGAACGAGACCTGAAGCTTTTGGACAAGACAGTATCGAAGAAGCTGCTCACTCTGGAGCAGGCCGAATTAAGCCGGATCAACAATCTGGCCAGGCTATATGACGGTATGGACCCGCGGTCGGTGGCTCAATTGATGGCCAACCTCGATGATAAGACGGTGGTGTCCCTCATCCCACGCATGAAGATAAAGAACGCCTCTGAGGTGGTGGCCTTGATGCCGCCCAAGCGGGCCGCCAAGCTGTCCAAACAGATGATAACGATCGCGGAAAAATAGTGATGATGAACCAGAACAACATCGGTATTGATCTACTGTTGGGTGTCGGCCTCTCACCAGAGGTTACGACGTCCGCAGGAGGTCAGCAGAGTGTCGACGGCAGCGGATTGCCGTTTGCCGATGTGCTCAATGATCTACTGATGTCATGGCCCGGCGGTGCGGCGCGACCGGTTGCCCACGGTGCTGGAGAAGCTGTCAAGAAGGCTCCGTTCAGTATGGCGTCAGCCACTGACGACTCGCCCTCCAAAATTATGGACGCATCGAAGCCGGCTGCGAAG
>JAGLUH010000119.1 GCA_023134875.1 Candidatus Zixiibacteriota bacterium | reverse complement strand
CTACTGCCGGTTTTTCTGTATGAGTATGTTCTCCCTTGCCGTTTAGTTGCAGGGCCTTGATGGTTCTTTCATACCAATCTGTCATCATGATGTTTCTCCTTTCCTGTGGATTTGGAATTCCCGCTGTACGAAGCGGTTCAGGAAAGGTATAAGAAAAAAGACAGACCGGTGATATGCAGATAAAAAAAGGTGTATAGGATAAAGGGTTCTGAATCAGGGAGAAGAATAATCTGCCGCGAAGCGGCTTACTTGAACCAGTGGCTGCAGCCGACTGCGCGCGCAGGCAAGCAAGCTTGCCCACGTGCTCGCGGCTGATCCGCGGCGATTAAAGATTGCCCATTCAAACCTTCACTTTCTCGAAAGGCAAGGTTACTGATATGAAGGGGAATTCATCAGACGGCCAGAAAGGTTATGATTACCTGAAGTATCATTGAATTTGGTATCACTAATGGTTATGCCAAGAAAACTTTATCCTAACTTCGTTTTACAAGACCACCATATCTTGTACAGACATAAAAATCGCCAAAAAGAGCCTTACAGCAAAACCATACTTTTTTAGTATGAAAAATTGACCCAAGCATAAGGGACAGCTGCCTATCAAAATGAGCCATCTACCCTATAGACATGGGGATTAAGATGGTTATTTAGACTGAATGGTGTTATCTTTAAAGGGCAGCAGCATGTTCTTAAAATTCTTATATTTTAATATCTCGATTTGGGCTTTGAAGCCCTTGGGGGGCTTCCCGTTCAATTAGAATCTATCATAGTCTCTATCATTTCACTTGCAGAGTGACGAGATTAGCGTACGCTTTTATTAACAAGCTAATAAAGGAGTGAAGACATGGGAAGAGTGCGTTGCACGGCACCTTACTGCCGTTCCGGAATGACAGCCACGGGCCCCTGCCTCATCTGTAAGGGGACAGGATGGGTCGAGCAAGCTGAACGCGTAACCAATTTACCAGGCCGATGCCCGTACAACGCCTGTGGCGATGTGTGTGGGGGAAAGGGATACTACTACTATCAAGGCGTGCGGATCGACTGCAGCTTGAAGATGAAATAATCCAGCCATTAAACAGGCCATACTCTGGGAAATTTGACGTCCGATCCTAGGAGGTGAATATCTTGAGCAAGAATTTCCAACTTGTCGAGCGTCGGGAACGGACCATGGATCGAGTCGATCGAGCCCTCGACACTCATTGGCCGGACCGCAAGGGATCGGAATACGAACGCGAGATGGAGGCAGCCGCGCGTGAGCTTGAGTCGATAGCTGCCGAGATGCGACGAGAACACGCAGCGCCTCTCGAGCAGAGCCGAACCTATAGATTCCTCGGATCTGTGTATAGTGACCTGGCTCCAGCCTTGGGCCACGGAATGCTGATTCGAGCCAAGGATGCCTACCTGGAAGCCGAACGACTTCTTGCCGGTCACGGGAGTGCGCTCGAGGAAGCCAAGTTCGACTTCAACTTCGCCAACACCCTGCGTCAGCTCGACCCCAACGATTCCGAGCAGCTCGCTGATGCCCGGCGTCGCCTCACGAGCGCTCGGGAGATCTTCCAGAAGGAGGCGCCACAATACCTGGGTGCTGTGGATGAAGCGCTACGTTCGGTGGCGGCGCTGCTCGCGGTGGTCCCGGTCGCGGCGGACGTCGAAAGGAACCTCACGGATATGAGATCCGTGCAGGAATCCATTGGGACAGGTGGCGAGGCAACTGCAATCGCAGAACGGGTGCAGGAGATCATGAAGCAGGGCGGGGGAATCGACGGAATGTTCGGTCGCATCCAGGGCGCCTTAGCCAAGCTTCCGAAAGAATTCAAGGAAGACCCGCGCTTTGCTGAAATCACAAAGCAGTTAGGCGATATCATGGCCAGCTCAACAGAGACAGGGCCACGTGATCCCAACGAAGCGGAGATCCTGGAGGCGCTACGGGAGCGGCTCGCCAGTGACAGGATGGCCGGTAAAGTTGCGCCCGGACGGCCTGCCAAGCTCGATCGTTTGATTGACCAGATCGGCGGGATGCTGGCAGGAGGGGACGACTTTGAGTCGCTTATGGGGCGGAAGGAGGAGTTGCGCAGAGGCGCGGAAGATCAGTTCGAGATTCTCCATTACCTGAGCCACGGAATCGATCGTCCACCGAGCGGTTCGCGGGCCAGTGAACTCGTCGAGCTATGCTGGCGCCTGCGTCGGTTCCTCATAGAGGCCCAGAGCCGCCCGAATAAGGGTGCTCGGGAAAGCAAGCAAGCTCTAGATCTGAACAAACGCGCCGGAGAGCTGGACCGATGGATCTACGAAGCAGGGGACAACGATGAAGAGGCCAGGAGAGTCGAGCAGGAAGAGCTCCGACCCCTTGCACTTGCCATACGCAGGTTCGCATTGGCTCCACATGCCATGATTGCCCGACCGATCTGGCCCACAGCGAGGGCCTCCGTCGACTCCAGCTCGGTTTTCTACTCGGGATCGAGGAACGTGCGCCGAATCGTGGCTCGGATCGCGAAACGGCTGGATCTTTCACTACAGCGGCAAACGAGTGGCGGCGGTTTCGCTGACGCCCGATGGGTCAAGTTCCAGAAAGCGGCTATCTGCGTATTTGATCTCAGTGGCAATGATGGACCGCAACGCGCCGCAGTGAGCTACGAGCTCGGGATTGCACTCGCGCTGGGCAAGCCCGTCGTAATAGTGTCCGACACCGAGCAGCTGCCGTTTGACGTGGACGCTGAGCCCGTCATACTGACAGGGGAATCCGACGATGAAGAGGCGCTTGCGGAAGCCCTGGACGAGTCCTTGGTCTGGTTGCCTTATCGGGGCCGCTTGGAAGGACCGGTGAACACTGTGAATCATGTCCTGGCAACGTATCCTAGACCAGGCGCGAACGTGACCATCGACCAGACCTTGCGACACATCGAGAGTCTACGCGAGGAGCTGGACCCAATCGCGATCGCAGATGCACTCCAAACCCTGCTCGGTGTTCTTGACGAACCGGGAGCGCGCATGATCTATCCGGCCTGGGCCCCCGCCTACCCCGACCCGCACCGCAAGAGACTCTTCCACGTGATGCCGTTCCGGCCTAAATGGGCCAAGAAGGCGGTCAATGCGGCTCGGGCTGCGTGCGATTCCGTCGGAGCTGAGTACATTCGTGGCGATGAGGTCGAAGACCCGAATGTGATCCGATCTATCTGGGAGGAGATCTGCCGCGCGAGCCAAGTGCTGGTCGATCTCACGGGCTTCAACTCCAATGTTGCACTTGAGGCCGGCATTGCCCACACCCTGGGGCGACCGACGATGCTCACCGGACGGCAGGAATCTATCATGGACGAGCTCTTTCCTAATATTGCAAAGCTCCGCGTCTACCCATATCGAGAGCCCTCCGACAAGAGGATGGGTGCCGCACTGAAGAAGTTCCTTGCGTGAAGGCCGAATGGCAACTGTTTGAGAAGGAGAAGGGGGACATCCTATTTTACCCCTGTCAAGCTAAAAAACTTCTTTTTTAAAA
>JAGLUH010000118.1 GCA_023134875.1 Candidatus Zixiibacteriota bacterium | reverse complement strand
TGGTTTCGATGTCTTCTGGAAATTCCTAAACGATCGCTGCGATCTCGAAAAGAACTGCCCCGGTTGTCGCCAGGGTGGTGGTTATCCTGACTGCCCGATCAGAAAGTGCGCCGTAGAGCGGCAGGTCGACATCTGTATCAATTGTCAGGAGTATCCTTGCGATCATCTCCGTCAGTTCAACAAGGTCTACCCCACCCTGCTTGCCGATGGTGAACGGTTACGCCTGATCGGGGTCGATGCCTGGATCGCTGAGCAAGAAAAGCGAGCCGCAAGCGGTTTTGTCTATGCTGATATTCGTTACCGTTCCAATCCTGATGACGATGGCTGAGAAGTGCAGGCAGGCACGCCGGCGCTGAAGGAGATTGATCCGGTGCAATCGACTCAGGGGAGGTTAGCAAAAGTTGTATTTTGTGAAGCACAAGGGTTCTGACCTGCATATCTGGAATATCTTGCCTTAAATAGGAGCACCTGCTTCTGCCGGTTATTCCTTTTTGGAGGGTTTTTCTTCTTTGGAAGCCTGCTCTTTTTCGATTGCGTCCAGTTTGGCTTTCCACTCTTTTTCCAGGTGCTGGGGAACCCTGAAACCAAGAATGGCGGACTTGAACTTAAAGCCGAAGCTCTGTTTCTTGAGATACGCTTTCTTCAGTCTCTTAAAGAGTTTCTCCTTGCGCAAAGCAAGGGCGTCGAAGTGTTCGATCCGTTGCAGCAGTATTTCGATAGTCTCGCGGCGTTCCATCATCATGCGGAAAGTATCGTAGTCGGCGAAATTGAAAACCGCCTGTACCATCGGTTCAAAGAAGACCATCGCCTGCGAGCCGATATAGTTCAGCGGTTTGACTGATTCCAGTGCCACGATAGCCGGTACTGTCATCTTCCAGTGCACGACTTTGCGGGCAACCTTGTCGATCAGTTCCCGCTCATGGTCGGTGTACTGCGGCTCTTTGCCTTCCTGGTCGGAACGACCGAATGCAAACGGCCCTCTAGTCGGCATCGGTATCCTCCGGCAGCTCAAAATTATCATCGATCATCTTGATTTTGTCGCTGACGATCTTCATAACTTCGTCCCGATTGCCCGCGAACCTGACATACTGCCCGCGAAAATTTTCCAGACGCGACGGCCTGATGAAAGGTGAGAGAAGCACGCCGTTGCGATCGGCGTAGTATGAGCGATACAAGTTCCACTCCTTTGTGACCGTAGTCACTGTGTACTTGATCCTGACGCCGCGACCGGTCAGTTCAAAACGGGTGGGCATAAAGTATTGTGACAGGGAACCCCAGAGGATCAAGGCGCCGACGATGGTAAAAAGCAGCGAGGCGGTGAGATTGTAAACAATCACCACCAGGATCGTGAGAAAGATCACTACGAGCAGAGTGACCAAAGGCCGCGCCCGGGCCGGATGAGTGACCCACGCAAGCAGAACAGTATCCGATTCTTCTTCAACGCTGACTGCTTCGTCCTTCTCCGGTTTGACTGAATCGTTCATCTGCCTGTCGCCCTCGCGGTTTATTTCTTCTCCGCGCTGCGGTATCGTTCCTTCTTGATGAGCTTGATTTCTTCCAGCAATTCTTCTCCCTTGAAGACACCCTTCTTGATTAGGAGACTTACCACGGCGTCCTGCGACAACTTGTTGGAAAGAGTTAATTCTTCAAAGGATATTTCCTTTTCCTCGCCGCCCACCACCATTTTCATGGCATACTTCGGCTTCCTAAGAGCCATCTTCTCCGCCTTTCAGCATTATGTTCATGCTTCCTGATTGAAAACCAGCAATATCTACCGTGACAAACAAGAATCCCAGTTCCCGAAATCGCGTCGTTACTTTCTCTCTTACACTGTTGCCAACAGCCTTTCCCATGTCCGATGGCGGCAGTTCAATACGGGCGAGATCACCATGGTGCCGTACTCGTAGTTGACGGAAACCGAGCGACTTCAGGAAATCTTCCGCCTCCTCGATCTGCTTCAGTTTGTCGACGGTGATCTCAGAGTAGTAAGGAATCCGTGAAGCCAGACAGGCTGACTGCGGCTTATCCCAGATGGAAAGAGCAAAGCTCTTCGCCAACTTGCGGATTTCCTCCTTACCCAGGTCGACTTCGAGAAGGGGCGAGTTGATGCCGGCTGCTTCCGCCGCCCGCCTGCCAGGCCGGTGATCGTCGAGGTCGTCCGCCGTAGTACCGTCACAGATCGTCTCAATTGCCAGCGAGGCGGCAAGCTCCCTCAGCCTGGCAAACAACTCCTGCTTGCAGAAAAAACAGCGATTAGAGTCGTTGCAGCAGTAATCGGTGTTATCCAGCTCATGGGTAGCGACACTGATCAGATGGTCGCGGGCAAGGCCGATCTGTCGACAGAATTCCCTGGCGGTTTCATATTCCGCCCTCGCCAGGGAAGGCGAAACGCCGATGGCGGCATAACTATTGGCCGCACCGACCGCCTCAACGGCAGCATAGAGGAGGAACGATGAATCCAGACCACCGGAGAGAGCCACCATCACTTTCCTGTGAGCAAGCAGAATCTCCTTCAAGCGCACATATTTCCGTTGACTGGCTGCTAACACACTACTGCCGATGAATCTTTCCGGCGGAAAGCCAATAGATATTGGCTGCCTGGTTTTCGTTATCACGATTCAGCTTGATATAGCCGGTTATACTGGGGGTCTGGTCAACGGTCTGCAAGTACTTCAGGATCGCTTCCGGCACGACGCCCACCTCCCTGATAGCCTCAGTCAGTAGAATGGCGGCCTCGTATGACCGTGTGGCTACCCGGTCGGGGGGATGATCAAAGCGACGTTGGTACTTGTTGTAAAAGTAGTTATACTTACGATCATCAGGCAAATTCAAGAAATCATCGACAAAGAAAACATCCCTGGTCTCCAACTCCGGCAGGGAGATTATTCTCTCCGTACCCCAGCTTTCACCCCCCAGAAAAGTGACGTTGATCTTGTAAAAGTTCACCTGGGGAATGATCAGCTCCAACTGCGACTCATCAGCGGGAATATAGATAGCCTTGATCTGTACCGGCACCGCTTCCGTCTCCAGTGTGTCGCCATAGTCATCGATAAAGAGCGCGGTGTCAAAAGTGTCAGGCAGGACAAGCTCCTTCAATTCCAGCATGATATCACGGAAGTCGGCGTCGGTGGGCGAAAA
>JAGLUH010000117.1 GCA_023134875.1 Candidatus Zixiibacteriota bacterium | reverse complement strand
GCTGCCAGAGCCAGTTCGCTGTCGCTGTCGTCACGCTGCTCCCGCCAGTCGGGCAGGTATTGATCGATAAATCCGGTGAAGATATTACCCTTTCGGTATTCGTCGTGCTGCAGGCAATCGATCAGGAACCTGATATTCGTCTTGATGCCGGCCACGCGGTATTGCTTGAGAGCAAGAATCATCCGGTCGGTTGATTCGTTGCGATCCCTTCCATAGGTGATAACCTTGGAGAGAATCGGATCGTAGTATACCGGCACCTCGCAGCCAGAGTAGATGCCGCTGTCGATGCGCAGATTCGCTCCTGTCGGCTCCTCTAAGTAGACAACCCTGCCGGCGGAGGGCAGAAAACCGTTCTGCGGGTCCTCGGCATAGATGCGGCACTCGGTGGCGTGGCCGCGCTGATTGATATCCTTCTGCTGAAATGATAACGGCATGCCGGATGCAATCCTGATCTGCTCTTTGACCAAGTCGAAACCGGTGACAAATTCGGTGACCGGATGCTCCACCTGAATTCTGGTATTGACCTCGAGGAAGTAGAACTTTCCATTTTCAAAAAGAAACTCGACCGTACCGGCCGAGAGGTAATCAGCAGCCTGAACTGCCGCCACTGCTGCTTTTCCCATCTCCTGACGCAGCCTGGGAATCAAGGCCGTTGAGGGTGTCTCCTCTATGATTTTCTGATGCCGTCGCTGAATCGAGCATTCGCGTTCAAACAGGTGGAGGATGTTGCCGTGGGCGTCAGCCATCACCTGGATCTCGATATGGCGCGGCCGACTGAGGAATTTCTCGAGGTAGACGGTTTCATCGCCGAACGCGCCTTTCGCCTCACGGCGCGCCCCTTCGACCGCATCCTTAAGATCAGCTTCCTGTTCCACTATCCGCATACCCTTGCCACCGCCACCGGCGGCGGCCTTGACCAATACCGGATAGCCCATTTGGGCAGCGGCGGCGATGAAATCAGAAATCCGGCCCGACTTGATCTCGCATCCCGGAACAATCGGCAGCGCCGCATCTGTCATCATTCGGCGCGCCTGCAGCTTGTTGCCCAGCTTGCGAATCGATTTGGCGCTCGGCCCGATGAAAATCAAGCCGGAATCTTCCACCGCTGCGGCGAAATCAGCATTCTCCGCCAGGAAACCGTAGCCGGGATGAATGGCATCGCAGCCGGTTTGTCTGGCGGCGTCGATGATTTTTTCAATTACCAGGTAGCTCTCGGTCGCAGGGGGCGGCCCCAATAGTACCGCTTCGTCAGCCAGACGAACATGCAATGCCTGCGTATCGGCTTCCGAGTAGACCGCCACTGTGGGGATGTCAAGCTCCCGTGCGGCGCGCATGATTCTAAGGGCGATTTCACCGCGGTTGGCAACCAGGATTTTCTTAATCATGTTTTGTCAGACTCATTGACCAAGGGGCAGACGCGGACGTCTGCCACCCACAGAAGGCCAGGACTGGATTCCCGTTTTCACGGGAATGACAATTCTTACGTGCGCGGCAGGGCTCCCGACCTGCCCGTTCACTGGATGACCAGGGGGCAGGGGCAGACGCGGACGTCTGCCGCTTACAAGGACCCAAGGGCACAGCCCGCTGTGCCCCTACGAGTTGAATCCAGTATCTTGTTGTCAGGATTCTCACTCCATCCGCACGCGGCGGATTTCGTTCGGAACCTGATACATTCTCAGGTACACTGGTCACAGTCTTCTATTCCTTTTCGATTACCCAGTTTGGTTTGCGTTTGTTCAGGAAGGCATCCATCCCCTCCTGCCCCTCTGCCGACTGCCGCAGATCAGCGATCACTCGCGCGGTATATTCCCTGAACTGCTCCACCGTGAGACCGGGTACGTTTTGTAGCAGGTCTTTGCAGACGGCAATCGCCTGTGGGCCGGATGATAGAAGTGACTCAACCAAACCATTGACAGTGGCATCGAGCATATCGTCGGGGACTACCCGATTGACCAGCCCCGCTGTCAACGCCCGCTCGGCGGTCAGCCGTTCGCCGGTGAGGAAAAATTCACGCGCCCGACCCTGGCCGACACGCTTGATCACATAAGGAGAAATACAGGCGGGCACGACGCCGATCTTGACTTCACTAAAGGAGAAGATCGCACTCTGTGCCGCGACGGCAATATCGGTTACGGCGACAAATCCGGTACCGCCGCCAATGGCGGCTCCGTTGATGCGGCCGATCACCGGCTTGGGGAACGAATAGATATTGTAGAACAGATCGGCCAGGCGGCGCGACTCTTCCAGATTGTCCTCGTAAGCGTACTCTTTGACCCGCCGCATCCAGTTGAGATCGGCACCGGCGCAAAATGATTTGCCCTCGCCGGTCAGTATTACCACCCGCGTATCGAGATCGGTCTTCAGCTTGCTGAACGCAAAGGTCGTTTCGTCGATCACCTGGTCGTTAAAGGCGTTGTGTATCTCCGGCCGACAGAAGATCACCCGCGCCACCGGTCCCTGCCGCTCAACTCGAACTGTCTTGCCACTGTTCATGGTTACATCCTGAATATACCAAATTTCATTTCATCAATCTGCTTGTTCAACGAGGTCGCGATCGCCAATCCCAGCAGGTCCCTGGTCTTAACGGGGTCAATAATGCCATCATCCCAGAGGTGAGCGGTGGAATAGTATGGCGTCGATTCCTGTTCGTACTTTGCCTGGGTCGGCGCCTTGAACTCCGCCTCCATCTCAGGAGTCGTTTCGACCCCTTGCCTTGTCAGTTGCGTTTTCTTCACCGTCCAAAGAACACCGGCGGCCTGATCACCACCCATAACACAGATTCTACTGGCCGGCCACATCCAGAGGAAATTGGGATGATAGCCGCGCCCGCACATGGCATAATTGCCGGCGCCGTAAGAACCGCCGACGACCACAGTAAACTTCGGCACCTGGGCGTTGGCAACAGCATGCACCATCTTGGCGCCGTCTCGGGCGATACCGCCATGTTCGTACTGCTTGCCAACGATAAAGCCGGTGATATTCTGGAGGAAGATCAATGGTATGCGGCGCAGGGCGCATAACTCGATGAAGTGGGCACCCTTGAGGGATGACTCGCTGAAGAGCACGCCGTTGTTGCCGATGATGCCGACCGGATAACCGTGAATGCGTGCGAAGCCGGTCACCAGGGTGACGCCGTAGAGCGCCTTGAACTCCTGGAAACGGCTGCCATCGACAACCCGCGCTATCAACTCGCGGATATCATAAGGCTGCTTGAGATTGGTGGGGACAACACCGTAGAGTTCTTCGGGATCATAGTACGGTTCCTCCACCGGCTTGCGATCCAACTCAAACTTGGGCGGCCGATCGAGAGTCTCGATGATGTTGCGGCAGATGGCCAGGGCATGTTCTTCGTTGGTGGCGTAATGATCGGCGGTTCCGGAGATGCGGCAGTGCACATCAGCGCCGCCCAGGTCTTCATCCGAGACCTCTTCACCGGTAGCAGCCTTGACCAGCGGCGGTCCGCCGATAAAGATCGTCCCCTGCTTGCGGACAATGATCGTTTCATCCGACATCGCCGGCACATACGCGCCGCCCGCGGTACAACTGCCGAGCACGACCGCGATCTGGGCGATCTTTTCCGCGGAGAGAGTCGC
This sequence comes from Candidatus Zixiibacteriota bacterium, assembly GCA_023134875.1. GTDB lineage: Bacteria > Zixibacteria > MSB-5A5 > CAIYYT01 > CAIYYT01 > JAGLUH01. Next base: position 4,120 of record JAGLUH010000117.1, on the reverse strand, counting down.
CTGGTTGTAGAAGATCTTGCCGAAATGATCTTTATCAGGAAAAGTCCCCGCCTGTTCGGGCAGGAAAATGCCGCCGGAATCGACCAGATAGATACAGGGCAGGTTGTTGCGACGGGCGACTTCCTGGGCACGGATATGCTTCTTGATCGTCATCGGAAAATAGGTGCCGCCTTTTACCGTAGCATCATTGGCGATTACCAGCACCTCGCGACCATGCACGACGCCGACACCGGTAACCATACTTGCCGCCGGCGCGGCATTGTCATACATATCATAGGCGGCCAGTGGCGACAACTCCAGAAAGGGCGTGTTGTCATCGAAGAGTAGTTTGAGTCGTTCGCGTACAGTCAGCTTCCCCCGCTTTTTGTGGCGCTCGACCGCCTTCGGCGGCCCGCCGCGGCGCACACGTTCGAGGCGTTCCTTCAACTCCTCGATCAGTCGCTTGTTTTCCTCGCAGTTAGCTTTGTAGTCCGAGGATGAAGTGTCGATCTTTGATTCGATACGATACATCAGCTTAAATCACCGGCACAAATTTATAGCCATAAGAAAGAATACCGGCATGGCCATCAGTCTGAATCCGCCGGAATTCGACCTGCAGCTTCATGCCGATCCTGACTTTCTCCAGATCGATGTCAACGATCTGCGCCGTGATCCTGACACCTTCGGGAAACTTGCAAATCCCCAGCGCAAAGGGCGACTGATCCTTGAAATCGGAAGCCGGCGTATGGATGACGGTAAATGTCTCCAGTTTACCATGCTCAGAAATCTTAATTGTCTCAAACTGCCGATGACCGCATTTGAGACAGATCAGCCGGTGCGGGAAAAACACCGCGCCGCATTTTTTACATTTAGCGGCTTCTAACCGGTACCGATGCGGGATTTCGCGCGCGTATCTTGCCGGATTCATTACTCCACCTCCATGATATGAACAACCGAGCTGCCGCCCGAACCACCCATGTTCTGGGCCATACCGATCCTGGCGTTTTTGACCTGGCGCTTGCCCGCCTCACCGCGCAACTGGTGAACGATTTCAACTACCTGGGCAATGCCGGTAGCGCCAACCGGATGACCTTTCGACTTCAGACCACCGGAGGGGTTGATGGGGATCTTGCCGTCGATACGGGTCTCACCCGCTTCACAGGCAGCCCCCCCCTGCCCCGGCTTGAAGAAACCAAGCGATTCGGAGACAATGATCTCGGCGATGGTGAAACAGTCGTGCACTTCCACCAGGTCAATATCATCAAGCTTTCGCCCCGCCATCTTGAGAGCCCTCTGCCCGGCAACCTTGACACCGTCGAGCGTGGTCAGGCTCGTGCGGTCATGCAGGGCGATGGAATCAGTTGCGTGACCGGAACCGGTGACTTTGATCACCGGCTTGTCGGTGAACTCCCGCGCTCGTTCATAAGGACAGAGAATCAGCGCCGCCGCGCCGTCAGTGATTGGCGAACAGTCAAGAATGCGCAGCGGTTCAGCGATCATCACCGAATTCTTAACGCCCTCAAGCGTTACTTTGAAAGGATACTGCGCATTGGGATTGAGACTGCCGTTATCATGGTTTTTCACCGCCACACTGGCCAGTTGGTCACGCGTCGTGCCATATTTCTTCATGTGAGCGCGCGCCATCAAGGCGTAAAGACCGGGAAAGGTCGCGCCATGATAACACTCATATTCCTGATCAGCCGCAGTGGCGAGGGCATAAGTGGCGCCATCACCGGAGACATCGGTCATCTTCTCGACGCCGCCCGCCAGCACCAGATCGCTCATGCCGGAGGCGATTTCAATAAGGCCGCAACGGAGCGCCAGGCCGCCGGAGGCGCAGGCCGACTCGACCCGGGTCGCCGCCAGATGACGCTGGCCGAGGTAGTCGGCCATCACCGAAGCGACATGCTCCTGGCCGACGAACAGGCCGCTTGACATGCAGCCGATATACATACTGTCCAGTTTGTCTATTTTAGCGTCGTCAAGCGCATTGAGGGCGGCTTCGACAAAGATATCGCGGAATGATTTCTCCCATAACTCGCCCCATTTCTGGATGCCGACGCCGATTATTGCTACATCTCTCATATTTACATGCTCCTTAGTAGTTCTTGAGGATTTTGCGGCGGAACTTGGCATAGGTGCCGTAGTCGAGATAGAACTTTTTCTCGTCAAGCAGGGCATAAGTTTGTGTGGTCACCTTCTGAACTGCCGGCAGCTTATCGGTGGCCTTCCAGATGAAACCGTCGGAACCGGCGCCGGAACCATAGGATACCATGAAGATACGATCACCCGGTTTGGCGACGTCAAGTATGGCGGCAAGCCCCATCGGCGATGCGCCGGAATAGGTGTTGCCCAGTCGGGGCGCCAACCAGCCCTGTTCGATCTGCTTGGTTTTGAAGCCGAGCATCTTGCCGACTCGCATCGGGAACTTGCCGTTGGGCTGGTGGAAAACAGCGTACTTAAAATCACCCGGCTCGGCGCCCGCTTTCTTGAGCAATGCCTTGGCGCAACCGAGAGTATGTTTGAAATAGGCGGGTTCGCCGGTATAGCGGCCGGCGTGCTGCGGGTAGAACTCATGCTCGCGCCGCCAGAAATCGGGGGTATCGGTCATAAAAGAGTGGGTGTATTCAATCTCTGCCAAGATATTTTTCCTGCCCATGATAAAGGCGGCGGCACCGGCGGAGGCGGAGTATTCCAGCGCATCGGATGGCGCCCCCTGCGAGGTATCGGCGGCAATGCCGAGAGCGTATTCCATCTCGCCTGCCTTGACATGCGAGAGGGCGATATACATCCCCTCGCTGCCCGCCTTACAGGCGAACTCCAGGTCGGCGCAATGAATATCCGGCGTGGCGCCGATCGCCTCGGCAACGGTCGTGCCCGATGGCTTGACCGCGTACGGATGCGACTCGGAACCGATATAGATGGCGCCAATCTTGGCGGGATCGATCTGTGCCCGCTTGAGGGCGCGCTTGGTGGCCTCCACCGAAAGTGTGATCGTATCACAATCGGGCGGCGGGACCGATTTCTCCCGCAGTTCCAAACCCCTTTTATACGAAGGCGCATCCGCGCCCCACACCTTGGCGATTTCCTCAACCCGGATACGGTAGCGTGGAATATGCACTCCGTAACCAACAATTCCCACTGGTTTACTCATAGACAACCTCTGCTGCTGTATGTCAACAATTCACTTCTTTCAACCTGGATACGCGCCTACCTCGCGCTCACAAATAGAATAACAATTTTACTTATCTTACCCTTGAAAGTCAAGGAATTTGGCTTGGTGAAGCGGCAGCCCGTGTTGCGGCAAACGGAATTGTCGACCAGGCGAGTCGCCTCTGAAGAAAACTTATGCAGGTGCCGATTTGAAGAAAATGGACATCACATCGGGGAGTAGTGAAAATACGTAAAGGAAACCCGATGAGAATACTCCAGGCCGGACGATCCACTCCTGGTAATAGTTGATATTGGCAGAATAAAGCGCCAGCTCTGGCGACTTCTGCGGCATATCAGGACTACTCGGCGCCTTTACTGGATACCGGTTATCATCAGCGGCGATTCGTTTGACTCGAAAACCGTCCACCAGTGCCTGGAGATGGGAGTCAATAACATCATTGCTCCACCCATCTGCGAAGAAACACTTATCGCCAAGGCGCAAAAGGCAATCGCCAACGGTCGGCGTACGGTTTTAGTCGTCGACGATGAACCCTCTATCACCAAGCTGCTGACTGATTTTCTGGAAGCGGAGTGGTTCACAGTTATCGCGGCCGCCTCAGCGGAGGAAGCGCTCGATATCATGAAACGTGAGCGTATCCATGTCATTGTATCCGATATAATCCTTCCCAAGATGTGGGGGACGGAGCTTCTCGCCAAGATCAAGTCAGACTATCCCGACGTGCCCGTTATCCTGATAACCGGATTTGCGGGGGAGTACACGCCGGAGAAAGCTGTCTCCGCCGGCGCGGATGGTTATTTTGCCAAGCCGTTTCGGAACACGGAATTGGTCTACACGCTGCGGCAGGTGTTACGAGTTGACTCTCTTTGGCATAGTTACAGTCAGCGGATGCAGGATTGCCGTTAGATGGTAATGACGGGAGTTTTCTCGCCTGATGGCGAGACGTCAAAAGTGCAGGACTTTTGACCT
>JAGLUH010000116.1 GCA_023134875.1 Candidatus Zixiibacteriota bacterium | reverse complement strand
ATCGTCAAAGAAAGGGATTTCACCTACGTCAAGCTGGGCGGTCGCTACCATGAAGAGTTCCACCCCGAAGCTTTCCTCAAGGTGGGCTATGCCAACATTGGCGGCACCGGTAATGAGTTGTCGCTTTACAGCAGGTTTTCGGAGAGGCGCAAGGTATTCCAGGCGCAAATGCGCGCCGACCGGATATTCCGCACTATGGCAACTTACAATATCAGGGTCTACTATCGTAACGACAAGGTGGGCGTATTCACCGGCGAGAAACGGATCGGTCACCGCACCGATAAGCGCTGGGGCGCCCGGGTCGCTGTCGGCCAGCAACTGGCGCGGTTCGGCCTCCTTGACGTTACCGCCCGCTATGAAAATATCAGCTACTCACTGCCCGGCGAGGAACTGAAAACCAGACACCGAGTCGCTTCGCTGCAATTCAATCTCAGGTATGACACCAAGGATCGTTGCACATTCCCCACATCGGGAGGGGCTTCGGCGTTCTTCTTTGAAATCGCCAGTGATCTCCTGGGTGCGGACGAGGTATTCAAGAAAATGGAGGGTTATGTCGAAAACTATCAGAACCTGATGGGGAAGATATGTTTCCACCCCCGCATAGCGATAGGTATTTCTCAGGTCGGGCTTCCCATTTACTGTAGATTCTACCTGGGCGGCACCCGCAGTTTTATCGGCTATCGTCCCGATCAGCTCACCGGAGACAAGTATTTCGTCACCAATCTGGAGTTGCGGTTGGGACCTATTTATCACTTCTATCTGTCAGGTCGCTATGATATGGGGGAGGTTTTCAATTACTTTGAACAGCTCCGCTTCAAGTGGCTACGGCATACCTTCGGATTCACGCTGGCGCTGGATACACCCCTCGGCCCCTTTTCTTTCAGCTATGGGCGCGCCGAGAACAAGTATGACAACCTTTATCTCAATATCGGTTACGACTTCTGAGAGGCGAACGGATGTTCTTTGAAGAGAAGAAAAGAAACTTTCGGACACTGTTCCGTTTCCTGCTGATTAATTTTCTTCTGACAATTGCCCTCAGCTATCAGTATATCCTCCACTCATCGGGATTCAGCAAGCTGCTGAGCGGTTTCTTCATTCATGTTGCCCTGATCTCGAACTTTGTGCCGATTTACCTTTTGATAGCCCTGTTCCTTAGCTTGCTTTTTTTTCTGATCGCCAATAGGAAAATCGTTTTCACCATTTCCGTGATGACGATTTTCCTCCTTCATATTCTAAACTTCATCGATGTATCGATTTTCCGCATCTGGCGGATTCACATCAATAGCATGGTATTAAACCTGGTCTTCACCGAAGGCGCTGAAGACTCTCTGCATCCCGGACTGGCGACTATTGTTACCCTGGCGGCGATCATGGTCGGTTTGTTGCTGCTTGAGTGTATCCTTATCAGCAGACTGCACCGCAAACTGAGCGGGAAGGCGATTTCAAAGAAGTTTATCATTATAGTCAGCGCCGCCGCCCTCATCGTAGTTTTAGCGGACAAACTAACCTTTGCAGTCAGTGATCTTTACAATCGAAGAGAGGTCACCAGGTATAGCAAGGTCTTTCCCTTATATCAACCACTTACCGTCAAACATTTCATGGCGCGGCATTTCGATTTCCGGGTTGACAGGGAGGAGACCCTCGCATTCGACCGAAGTTACTCCGGTCTGGACTATCCCAAAGAACTGCTGCAAAGAGAAGAGCAGGATGTTTATCCCAATATCATCTGGATTCTGATCGATGCCTGGCGTTACGATATGATGACTGCGGAATTGACGCCGAATATCTGGGAGTTCTCCCAAAAGTCTATACTCTGTACCAATCACTATAGCGGTGGCAATGCCTCAAGATTCGGTGTTTTCAGTCTGTTCTACGGCATATATGGATACTACTGGCATCAGTTCCTGGGCGAAAGGCGGAGTCCGGTATTGATCGACGAATTGATTCACCTCGGATATGATTTCAAGATTATTTCCAGCACCAAACTAACCAATCCCGAATTTCGCCGGACCGCTTTTGTGAAAATCCCTGGGGCTATTGTTGATAATCTGGAAGGCGGGCTGGCCGCAGAAAAGGACCCTCTTCTCACCGAAACCTTTCTCACCTGGCTCGATACCAGAGATACCACCCGGCCGTTTTTCTCTTTTCTCTTCTACGATGCGCCGCATGGGCCGTACAGTTACCCGCCGCAGTTCGAGAAATATACACCCGCCAACCGAAACCCGAATTACATCACCGTCGGCAGGAAAGATGTTGTCTCCCTCAAGAACAGCTACCGCAACGCCATTGCCTTCGATGATTTTGAGGTCGGCAAGGTGCTGAGGGCGCTTCAGGAGAAGGGAGTCTTACAGAACACGGTGGTCGTGATCTCCGGCGATCATGGCGAGGAGTTCTACGAAAGTGGTTTCTGGGGGCATACCAGCGCTTTCTCCCGCCAGCAAACCGGAGTTCCCTTAGTTCTCTATATCCCGGGTAAAGCACCTGGCCGCATCGAGTATCTGACCAGCCATCTCGACGTAGTGCCGACAATGTTCGACCTGCTTGGTTACACCTCTGATCCCTGCATCTATTCACAGGGACACTCCCTGTTGAATGGTCAGGGGCATGATTTCGTGGTATCGACCGGTTGGGACAACTGCTCGATTATCGACCAGAAGAATACCCTAGTTTTCTCTTTCGAGACCTATAATCTCGCCACATTTGAAGTGCGAGATGCCGAATATAGACTGGTTGACGATGAAGACGCCGTCTTAAAAGAACGCCGGTGTAATGTAATGGCAGTTCTCAAGGGATTTCGGGAGTTTCTGAAATAGCAAGTCGCGGATGTAACCAGGCCCTGCTATAAAGCAGTATTCATCGCATCAGATCAAGTCTGTCGGGGAATACTACCCATGCCCGGTTTTCTCTTGAGGATCACAATCAGTACGCCGATCAGGATCAGGCAGCCGCCGATGAAAACCTGAGAGCTTAGGGATTCGGATAATATCAGAACGCTCAGGATGGTTGCGACCACCGGCTCGATGAAGGTCATCAGGGAGGCCGCCACGGCAGGGATACGTTTAAGCAGCCAGTACCAGGCGACAAAGGCACCACCGGTGACGATAATCGCCAGGTAGAGGATTGAGCCCGCGGCGTTAGCATCAAGGTTAAGATCAAGCGGATACTCAAACGCCAGAGTCGCCGGTACCAACAGCAACAAGCCGGGTGGAAGCTGCAAGGTGGCCAGCGTGGTTGATCTGATCATTCCCAGGTCACGCTTGACCTTGACTGTTGCCCAGGAAGCGCTGA
>JAGLUH010000115.1 GCA_023134875.1 Candidatus Zixiibacteriota bacterium | reverse complement strand
ATAACAGTCCTTAGGGTGAGTTTTTCATCCGGCAGCATAAAGTGGGCGCAAAGGGCGACAAAGAAGGGCATCGAGCAAAACAGGATTGCGGCGGTGGAGGCGTTGATATGTTGTTGCCCCCAGTAGACCAGGGCGAAGTAAACGCCATTCATAACAATGCCACAGAGAAAGAGATCGCGGCGAACGTGCCTTTTAACGGGGAAACGAAAACGCCACAGGCGAAATGCCATCGCCATCAGGATAAAGGCGATAAAAAGCCGCAGCGTCGCACTGGTGAAAGGCCCCATCGTCTCCAGACCGATCTTGATCGCTACCCAGGCGGAGCCCCAGATGAGTAGATCAAGGATATAGACCAGGACAATAAGCAAGCGACCTCCTATAGAATCACCGAAATGCCAATATAGCATCGCCAATCAGATTCGCTTACAGGAAAAGTCTGTAGGTCAAAAATCCTGCACTTTCGACATTCATGCTCTGAATTGCTGAAAAGACTTTGACAGCTCGTAGGGCATGACTACTCGCCTGTACCAGTTTTGAGGTTTCCAGGAGTCAACGGCGCAGCGCTTGTATTCCATGCCCCATGCAATCACAAAGTTTATGTTGACAGGAGGACTCCTGCTTGATTTATTAGCAAACTTCACGTAGGAGCAGAGAGAAGATGACTTATACAGCAAACCAGGTAATAGAGCTGATGGAGAAGGAGAAGGTTCGTTATATCCGGCTCTATTTCACCGATATCCTGGGGCAGTTGAAGGGGATGTCGATCACCCGCTCCGAGATTGCGGAAGTGCTGGAGCAGGGACAGGGGTTTGACGGTTCCTCCATCGAGGGTTTCGTGCGCATCGAGGAATCAGACCTGATGGCCAGACCCGATCTGCAGACTTTCCGTATTTTCCCCTGGGAAGTAGCTGGAGTACGGGTGGCGATGATGTTCTGCGATATCGAGACGCCGGATGGCAAGCCTTATGAGGGTGACCCGCGCTGGGTGTTGCGGCGGATGCTGGCGAAGGCGGCGGAGTACGGGTACACTTTCTATGTCGGTCCCGAATTGGAGTATTTCTACTTCCGGCAGAATGACGGCCCGGAATTGCTTGACGCCGGCGGTTACTTCGACTACGCCACCGTTGATATCGGCACGCGAGCGCGCAAGAAAGCGGTGGTGGCGTTGGAGTCGATCGGTGTGGCGGTCGAATGCTCCCACCACGAGGTGGCGCCCTCTCAACACGAGATCGATCTGAAATACCAGAGCGCCCTGAAAATGGCTGATTTCGCCATGATTTACCGCTTAGTGGTCAAGGAAATGGCGCTGGCGGATGGTATTTATGCGACCTTTATGCCGAAACCGCTGGCGAATGAGAATGGTTCCGGGATGCATTGTCATCAATCGCTGTTCGCGGGTGATCAGAATATCTTCTTTGACGCCGACGCCCCTTACAATCTTTCGGAGATCGGTAAGCATTATGTCGCTGGTATTTTGCGTCATATCCGCTCTTTCACTCTGGTGACCAACCAGTGGGTCAATTCCTATAAGCGCTTAGTGCCCGGCTATGAAGCGCCCTGCTATGTCTCCTGGGGGCGGCGTAACCGTTCCTCGCTGGTGCGAGTGCCGATGTACCGTCCGGGGCGGGAGCAGGCCAGTCGGGTGGAATTGCGTTCGCCTGACTCTTCCTGCAATCCTTACCTTGCTTTTGCGTTGATGCTGGCGGCGGGGCTCGACGGGATGGAACAGGAATATGAATGCCCGCCACCGGTGGAGGATAATATCTTCGATATGACCCGCGTTGAGCGTCGTGCACAGGGTATCCGTTCGCTGCCCAACAGCCTGGAAAACGCCATTATCGCTTTCCGAGAATCGGAATTGATGCGGGAGACACTGGGCGATCATATCTTCAACAACCTGATTGCCAACAAGTGGGTCGAATGGGATCGTTATCGACTTCATGTTTCCCAGTACGAGATCGATCAGTACCTTCCCATTCTGTAACAAATTGATCTATGGCTCAATCATTGCGTATAGCGGTTTTCACCTCGCATGGGGGTTCCAACCTGCAATCCCTGATCGATGCCTGCGCCGCCGGTCGCATTGATGGTCAAATTGTGCTGGTGATTTCCAACAACCGCAAATCCTATGCGCTCGAGCGGGCACGCCAGGCGGGTATCGAGGCGCTGCACCTGACGGAGAAAAAGTTTGATTCCGCCGAGGCGTTTGCAAAGGCACTGGTGAATAAGCTGACAAAGTATCAAATTGACTTGATCTGCCTGGCGGGCTATATGAAATTCCTACCGCCAATGGTGTTGCAGTATGTTCGCGGCCGGGTAATCAATATCCATCCGGCTCTTCTGCCCAGGTATGGCGGCAAGGGAATGTACGGCCTGCGTGTCCACGAGGCAGTGCTGGCGGCGGGCGATACTGAAACCGGCGTTACCATTCATCAGGTGGATGAAATCTACGATCATGGCACGATTTTGGCGCAGCGCAAGGTATCAGTGCTTCCTGACGATACGCCGGAAACGTTGCAACAGCGGGTCCTGCAAGTTGAGCATGAGCTTTATCCTGAGGCGGTGGCTCAAATCGCCTCGGGAGCGATCAAACTGGAGTAGACCATAATGGATACCCTGATGCAAACGGAAATGCCCGATATCAAACTCTTTGCACGCGGTAAGGTGCGCGATGTCTACGACCTGGAAGACAAGCTGCTGATTGTCGCCACCGATCGCATCTCCGCTTTTGACTGGGTGCTGCCCGATCCGATCCCGGGCAAGGGCAAGGTGCTGACGGCGATGTCGCTCTTCTGGTTTGACTATCTGAAAGACGTCGTACCCAATCATCTGCTCAGCGCCGATGTCAACGACTACCCCGAAAGCCTGAAGAAGTATCGTGATCAGCTTGAGGGGCGTTCGATGCTGGTCAGGAAGGCGGAACGGATTGAAGTGGAGTGCATCGTGCGCGGTTACATCTCCGGTTCCTTGTGGCAGGCGTACCGGCAGGGTGCGCAATCGGGCAACACTAAGATACTCGGTTTTGACTTTGTGCCTGATTTGCAAGAGTCGCAGAAATTGGCTGAGCCGATTTTCACTCCCTCTACCAAGGCGGATGATGGTCACGACGAAAACATCTCCTTTGAGACGATGTTGCACATCACCGGCATGGAGGTGGGCGCGGCGCTGCGCCAGGTTTCCAAGGAGTTGTACCGACGTGCCGCCGATTATAGCGCTCAGCGAGGCATCATTCTGGCCGACACCAAGTTTGAGTTCGGTTTCATTGCTGGCGAGTTGACCCTGATTGATGAGGTGCTCTCACCCGATTCCTCCCGCTTCTGGCCGGCCGACAAATACAAAGTGGGGCGGTCGCAGGAATCATTTGACAAGCAGTATGTGCGCGATTTCCTTAGCAGCACCGACTGGGACAAGGATTCCGAGCCGCCGCACCTGCCTGCGGAGGTAATCAAAGGTACAAGTGAGAGGTACCAACTCGCTCAGAAACTGTTGCTTGAGAGAACGGGAAAGTAGAGAATAGCGAATGAGTAATGCTGGCGAGGCCAAAATCAAGCGTGCGCTGCTGAGCGTGTCCGATAAGAGCGGAATCGTGGAACTGGCTCGTTTTCTGGAAGAGCGGGGTGTGGAGATCATCTCCACCGGCGGCACCAAGCAGGTGCTCAAAGAGGCGGGTGTCCGGGTGGTGCCGGTGTCGTCATTTACGGGCGCGCCGGAGATCCTTGACGGCCGCGTCAAGACACTCCATCCTAAGATCGCCGCCGGTATCCTTTATTGCCGCGACTCCGAGGAACACCAACAGCAGATGGATACTCATGACTACAAACGTATCGACCTGGTGGTTGTCAATCTTTATCCTTTTGAGAAGACAGTTGCCCGGGGCGCGGCGGATGACGAAGTGATCGAGAATATCGACATCGGCGGCCCGACCCTGGTACGCGCCGCCGCCAAGAACTACACCGATGTAACGGTACTGGTTGAGCCGACGCAGTATGAGCAATTCAAGAAGGAATTCGCCGAAACGGAGGGCGCCCTTAGTATGGAATCGCGTCGCCATTACGCGGCACGGGCATTTGCCTTAGTGGCCGGTTATGACAGGGCTATCGATAACTACTTTGCTCGTGAAGAGAGCAAAGCTGACGAGAGCGAGCTTCCGGATAGCATCAATATCTCGCTTGCCAAGTCGGCTGATCTGCGCTACGGTGAGAATCCACACCAGCAGGCGGCGCTCTATCGCGATCAGGAATGCCGAAGTATCTCTTTGGTGGATGCCGAACAGCTTTCCGGCAAGGCGCTCTCCTACAATAATTACTC
>JAGLUH010000114.1 GCA_023134875.1 Candidatus Zixiibacteriota bacterium | reverse complement strand
TTGATCTGGCGCAATCCATTCTGGCAGATCGGCAGAAAATGCTTGCTTTTATCTGGGCTAAGTTGGGGGTGAAAAAATGAACTGCACAAGGGATTTCGGGCGCCGTTACAATACACCGTTCGGCTGGCTCTTAGCGGTGGCGCTGTTGGCCTTCGTGGCAGGGTCGCTTATGAATAGCCCGCCCGATCAGGGCCACGCCTATGAAATGGAGGCAATGGAATGACCTATCTGCCAGACAGCCGCGTGAAGTGGATCGTTATCCATTATTCTGCAACACCGATCGAGATTGCCACAAGCGCCGCCGACATTGACGAAAGGCACCGCCAACGTGGTTTCTATGAAATCGGCTATCATCGGTTTATTCGCCGCAACGGTCTGATTGAACATGGTCGTGATCTGTCACAGGCGGGTCGGTTTGAGCAGGGCGCGCACTCCAAGGGAGAAAACGGCGCGTCAATCGGTATCTGTTATGAGGGCGGCGTAACGCTGGCCAGCCCGCGAACTGGCTTCGACAGCCGCACCGCCGCCCAGATCAAGTCGATGATCAAAGAAATCCGCGAACTGAAAAAACGCTACCCGAACGCCAAGGTGGTTGGGCACCGCGATATGCCCAGTGCCGCAACGCAATGTCCGGGATTTGATGCGGGCGCATGGTGGGCTGGCGTAGAGAAACGTCAAAAGCTTCGCCTGCTTACGTGGCTGCGCCGCCTGCTGGGGGTGAGCCAAAAATGAACGCACCAATCTGCACCTGTATTTCTTACAATCGACCGGATCGCGGCGGTAACACGCCAGAGGTTGTTTTAGATTATGGAAAGTATTTCAAAACGACGCGCAGCCAAACTGTCTGCGTGGACGCTTGCATTGCGGAGCCTATCGAAAGATTGTGGGCTGCTGGAATTGAAACTGGGGGGTGCTGTTGCGGCCACGGCCTGACCATACCGACCGTGATGATTAAAAACCCAAAAGATGCGGAGTTGGTATTTAGCGTTCTGGCCGCCGACAAGAGAAAATGGCACGTAATGTTTTGGGCAGGAGACGAACATGGATGATGAAAAGATAATCAGTCTGCACGGGGGCGTCCCGACAGATCGGACAGTGAACGAAGAGTTGCTGGCGGTGGTCGAGACGCTGTTGGCGGACGTTAAATCCGGCGAGGTGACGGGTGCTATCATGGTCTCTCTGCACTTTGACAGAGCAGTTAGCCACCGCTTCGCGGGCCACACCCACGGTTCTTCTATGTTGGGGGAGCTTAATTTGGCAGCAACCGAGTTGTCCTTGGACTTGCTGGGGGTGGAAACGGATGCTTAGGCTGTATCTGGTCGCTGGCGCGCTTTCCCTCGCTATCGGGGCGTATTTCTGGGTCCGGCTCGACGCGGGCAACGACAGGGAAAAGCAGATCAGGGCCGAAATCACCGAACAGGTGGTGATTGAAATCAGAGAGGATCAAGCGAGCGATGCTGAAATTGACAAAAAGACTAACGATGCTTTGCGGAATATTGCTCTTGAGTGGATGCGACCAACTGGCCCCCGTTAGCGGGCTGCTGTTCTGCGATGCTGAACAAGAGCGCCGCTCCCCGTCTGTCGAGGTGATCGACTATCGCCTGAAGCACGACAAGAAGAACATGAAACTGGACCTTAAAACGAACACAACAGGTGTTCGGGAATGCGGGTGGAAACCATGACATTTTTCGCAGTAATCAGCTTTTGCTTTAGCGTCGGTGGTGAGGTGAAATGCACCGCGCGCGCATGGCAACACCTCGAATTCCCCAATGAACAGTTGTGCGCCATGCAGTCATTGACGTTCAGGGATGCGGCGGCTGATGTTTTGCTAAAGCGCGGGGCGGTTATTCTTGATTGGCACTATCGCTGCTTGCAGACGCCAGAACCCATTTAGAGCAATATGCAAAAACTGCATAAAGCCGCGCCACCTATAGTTGTTTGCAAAAACTGCACAAAACGTCGCCGTCACTTTATGCCTCTGCATCAGTTGCGCGCGTGACCCGGCCCATGATCTCGGCGGCTGACATGGCTTTAATGGTATCGGCGCTTGCAAATAACACCAGTAGGTTTCTGCCGTGCCTCCCCATGTATAGGCAGGTCGGAATGTCGCCTTGCGCAATCCAGAAAGTCGTTCCATTGATCACTGTGTGCCAGCCGTAGTAGTTTCTGCGGTCAACCGTCTCGCTGTATGCCTGCCAGCTTATGATCATGGGGTCGATGTTTCACCGACGTCATGGCTTCGCTTTTCGATTGCCGCCTTCATTGCTAAAGCTGGCGTCTTTCCAGACGCATGATGGTAGCTTTGGTGCTTATCGAGCAGGCTTGTGGCATTCTTTTTCCATACAGCACAGCTATAAGAGCCGTCATTTACGGTCCCTAAATCCCAACCGCAATCTGGATTATCGGCCTCAAATTCGGCGATCACCTTATCAAGGCCGTCCCCCGCCTTGGGTTCATTGCTCATCATCGTCCTCCTTTTCCTGACGCACCTCAACCTGCTGCGCCCATAATTTACCGGCTGGGCAACTGCACGTATTATACGAATAGATGTCGCCGTCTTTGGTGCCCATTATATAGGGTGATTTCGTGTAGCCCTTGCCGTGGCATAGGGGGCAGGTCGGGGCGGTCATGACTTGGCCACCACATAATCATGTAGCAGGTCAACCGTTTTGGCGGATGGCATGACTTCATTAGCCCAAGAATTATGACTTGTGCCAAAAGCAAAAGGGTAATTATCCATTGAAATCCATATTTCGAAACCTGCCATTTTCGCTTTAAAGCAATCCTTTATTTCAATTTCATTATTTATAATGCCTGTAAGGATTAGCACGTCCCATTCTGCTGAGTATGGGTAAATCCTAAGCCAGTGTTGTGGTCTGAATATGCGATACCAGTCAATCATTTCATATTTTCCTTTTGTGTTATCCATCCAGACGCTTCACGCGCCGTGTTGAATGTTTTCGTTGAATATCCTTTGGCGTCCCAAAAATGCGCTCGGACAAGTGTTTGCCCTTCGTGGAAAAAGCTGGTGATCGCGTGTCTACGTTTATCGGTCATTGGCTTTTCTCCCATGCCGCCAGTTCTGCGGCCTCGTTGCGCAGGGCTATCACCTGCCTTTGAAGTTTTGAAATCTCATTGACGATATAAAGCGACCGCGTCAGCTTAGGAAAGCGGTCCATTAGCCGGATCAAGGCTGCGTCTTGGTGGGCAGCGAACGCCAGCAGTCTGGCCGATGTGATTTCATAACCCATCATTCCCCCCCAAATAGCTTGCGGACCTGTGCGCGGTTTCTGGTGTTTACTTCAGCCACTGAATAATCATAACCACCAAGCGTTTCAAACTTCATTGGTCCGCTGTTAGGAATTGATACTAAGCTCCAATCAGCTCGTTCGTCTAATGGGTCTTGTAGAATATACTCACAATTAACACCTATAGCACGGTCTGCTGGTGCATATTTCCAGTGGTCATATGTTTCCCACTCCAAATCCGGCACCGCCTCGATCAGCGCGTCAAAGGCGACTTGGGCCTGCTTTCTGGCCTCCACTTGTGCGTAGCTGTTACCACCATCAACCCATTTTGGAGCTATAAAATTGCTATCAGCAGCGTAAGCCCATTCGATTGAGCCGTAGATTTCACGGGCCATTTTCTCAATGTGGTTCATTGGTTTATGCTTTCATAAAAGTGGCGGCAAATATAGGCTCCGACGCCTAGGGGCCAAGATAGAGAGTCCCATGCCGCGCCTAAAATAGTTGCCCCGTGGTTTCGTTCAATTTCATAAGCAACCCTAATGCCGCCAAGCCACAGAATAAAAATGGTAAGGCTCATTGGTCTGACTCCTCTGTTGGCGCGTCAAATTCCTGACCCAAGCGGGCCATTGTATCGAGCGGGTCTTCCTTTGTGTCCATGAGGGTGAGGATGGCTTCGCCGCAGGCTTTTGCGCCATTTACATAAGCAACATCTACCATCATTGCCTTTTCCACCTTTGTCGCAAGACCCAAACAAGTATTAACCGCATAGCCTAGCGCTTGGTGGTGTGCGGCCAGCCGCGCCTTGGCAACCTCGGCCGCAGGCACGTAGCCAGCGCCGTGGCATAGCGGGCAGTGCGGATCGGTCATCTCCCCCACCACAGGTCGTCGCTGTGTGCCTGTGCGGCTGCTTTGGCGGCAGCTAAGGTTTCGCAGCTATCGAACTTAATAACCAAACTTCCCATCATCACCCTCCAGCAACGGTCTGTGTTATAAAGTTGGAACATGTGGTTTGTGGATTCGAATTTCCACGGGAACCTAACCGCCTGCAAAAACTCTTCATCCATTTCACGCCACACCAGCGGCTTAGGGCCGATCAGAGCCATGATGGCCTCCGTGCAATCATCGATTGGTTGAGCAACAAGTTGCTTTGCGTAGCCAGTAACGGCAATAGCCACCACCTGTGAAATCTTGGTTTGTAGTTCTGTGCGTTTATCGGTCATCGTCTGTCTCCTTTGTGTTCATGAGGGCTTGGATGGCTTCGTCACATTCTTCCTGAACTTTCTGATAACCGTGCGAGGTCACAGGCCATTTCTGCTTATACCAGCCATCATAAACAATCGTTGCGATTGTCTCTTTGATGTCTGACTTCACCTCTTCCAGCGCCTGTTGCCGCGCCTTGGCAACCTCGGCCGCAGGCACGTAGCCAGCGGCGAGCATGGCGGCGGGGTCGA
>JAGLUH010000113.1 GCA_023134875.1 Candidatus Zixiibacteriota bacterium | reverse complement strand
GATACTGAAAAGCAAAGATGAAAGAGTTAAGTAGGAAGCAAATTGAAAGACAGGATTACGTAGATAACGCGATCTTCAAATTACTGCGAAATCTGAATGTGGGCGAGCAAGACCTCGAATGGGATATCGAAGTAATAGCAGATGTCAGAGAGAGAATCTACGGCTGGCTCGTCGAGCGTTACGGGGCTGTAGACGAAATGGCATTCTATCCGTATATTGAAACGTGATTCAGAGATATCTGAAAATCTGATGTTTTCATTGGATCGTTAGGGTCCTTGTTCGCTTGCGCTCACTACGGAACCCGATCTATAAGGCTAGTAGAACGGCGTATCCTCTACTGAGTAGCTAGTATTGGTAATATGAGTAAATCAACTGTTGATGAATTGGTAAACGAGTTCCGCGACTTCTTAGAAATCATGAAGTCTATGAACAAGATGCCACCTGACAACTCATGCGATGATTGGAATGCACTTGTGGAACGATTTACTTGTGTGTCTGAAACCGAGGAATTTCGAAATATGAATGATCATATCGAGGAATTCATTTATAGCCCAGGAAAGAGCAAAAAGAGGGCATCTGACTTGACAGAAACGGAGATGTCGGCACTAACAGAAGAACTGCGACGCATAGGAGAGGAAGAGAAATACGGGACTGACATGATCAGGGCAACCCCCTTGGCTACATTCTTAGCGATTAACGAAGTGTTCACTTCTCCTGTTCTATATAAGGATTCGCTCCAACTGGTAAAGAGGTTTAGAAGGTGTATTGAGAATTACGATAACGAGCGAGTAGAACTGCACGTATTTTTTGCTGTAGACCTAATAATAGCTGGAGATAACTGTACCAGAGAATTCGAGCTATTGAAAAGAGACTCAGATCAATGGGAATTACTGAGTCGTTGCCTGAAGTATCACCGGAACTTGGGATTCTTTGAAGACTGGGCGAAAATCTACTCTCATCTGTCTGTGGATAGGTTGGAGCATGTTCTTACTGATTTCAGCTTCATTCATACAAAGGTAACAATACCACAAAAGGTAACGATACCACGTGAGAAATCCTTTGGCTTACGGGAAGTTAAGCACAAACTCCACTATGAGAAACTGGCAATACGTCTATCCAGATCGGATAATGTCTCGTTTCCGAATATCATAATCGTGCCTGATAATGATTTTGATTCTTGGATGATCGACTATGAGATTTCTCGGACAGAGTACACGTACGGATTACACATACAAGAATATGCAACTGATGAGCGCGATGTTGAGAACATCTTAAGAGAGCATACCCTTGGTGATAACGGTGATAGCTCTACGTTTTTCTTCATTGATCGAATCTACAGGATTATGGCAGACATGAAGAAGAAGCAGAAGGACAGCATGGATAGGGTTCTTTACCTGTTTGACGTGGCCTGTGAGAGCAATTCTGACATTGAAAGTTTTCTTCTACACTGCATAGGTCTTGAAGTGCTGCTGCTTCATGGGCAGTCAGGAGAGATAGCGGATAAATTTTCCACGCGTTGTGCGCTTCTTTTCGGCCAGGATGATAAACAACGAGAAAGAATAAGAAGTTTCGCTAAACACCTCTACAGTATGAGATCAACTCTGGCACATGGCAAAGAACTAAGAGCCTATCAAGATCCATTCTCTTTGGGGCCGCCGAAAAAGAAATCGAATAAGGAAGACGAACAATTGAAGTCGGGAAAAAAACTAGCTGATACGTTCCATGCTGGAATTCTAAGAAACATGCTTAGAACCGCCATTATATACACTCTCTCGCTAAATGGCATAATCCAGGCTGGTTTTCATAATAATATCTCTGAAATAACAATTCCAGAAATAGAGAAGTGTGGCTCATACATTGAGATTATGGAAGAACTTGATTCAAATATCTGGGACGCATCGCTAAGAGAGCGCTTAGCAAAGTTAATAAAGCATTATTGGAATCAGTTCGGCGTTGATATTGACGAGTTTTTCGATGCAACAGTGAAGAGATTCTTGGAATCCTTGTAGCAGGTGGCCCACCATTTATGGTGGGAATTTCCGGTTCTGGCAAATTCCTTCTTCACGTTTCACGTGAATGTCTCGAAAGTGCAGGACTTTCGACTTACAACCTGTAACCAACCTACAAGAAACGGCTTGCTATCACCAGTTTACTGGATTATTCTGGTTCAGAATCGCCAGATGGCATGTATTTGATATTTGCTGATGGACATGTTCAAGACGGATTTTTGGCGATTCCGGTGAAATCATGTTGACAGGTCGTGTCTGCAAGTGAGGAACACATGAAACATAATAAACTCTCATTTTTTGAATCAGTAACGACCTTTTTTGACAGAGCAGCGGCGCTCACAGATCACCCGATCGGCTTGCTTAATCAGATCAAGTATTGTGACAGTTGTTATTGGTTCAAATTCCCGCTCAGGAATGACGACGGCTCGATTGAGATGATTCAAGGCTTTCGCGTGGAACACAGCCATCATAAGCTGCCGGTCAAGGGCGGGACCAGGTACAGCGAGATGGTAACGGAGGACGAGGTTAAGGCGCTGGCCGCGCTGATGACTTACAAGTGTGCCGTGGTTGACGTACCGTTTGGTGGAGCCAAGGGGGGGATAAGAATTGAACCCCGCAGGTATACTGATATTCAACTGGAGAAAATCACCCGAAGATATACGGTTGAGTTGGCCAAGAAGGAATTCATTGGGCCGGGTGTCGATGTTCCCGCTCCTGACTACGGCACCAGCAGTCGGGAAATGGCCTGGATGCTGGACACCTATGTGACACTGAATCCTGCCCAGCTCGACGCAGCCGCTTGTGTTACCGGCAAACCAATCGCTCAGGGAGGAGTCCACGGCCGAACGGAAGCCACCGGAAGGGGAGTATATTTCAGTCTGGTACAAGCGATGTCATATACGGAGGATATGAAGAAGCTTGGGTTAACACCCGGAGTGGAAGGGAAGAAGATGGTCATCCAGGGGCTGGGTAATGTGGGTTATCACGCCGCCAAGTTTCTGCAGGAGGCCGGTGCGGTGATTGTTGCGGTAGCAGAATACGACGGCGCAGTTTACCTTCCGAAAGGTCTAGATATTGATGCGGTTCAGGAGCATCGGCGAGAAACGGGAACGATTCTCGATTTCCCCGGGGCGAAGAACTTGGCGAAGAACGCCGATGCGTTGGAGTGTGAATGCGACGTTCTTATTCCAGCCGCGCTCGAAGAGCAGATCACCGCCCAAAACGCCTCAAGGATAAAGGCGAAGATTATATGCGAAGCAGCCAATGGCCCTATTATGGCTGAAGCGGAGGAGATTCTCAAGCAGAAGGGAATAATGATTGTTCCTGATATCTATGCCAATGCCGGAGGAGTTACGGTTTCGTACTTCGAGTGGCTGAAAAACCTGTCACATGTCCGCTTCGGCCGCATGAGTAAGCGCTTTGAGGAGAGTTCTCACAAGAGAGTACTTGCTGCGGTCGAGAAAATCACCGGCCGCTCACTTTCAGACAAGGAGTGGCAGGCTGCCATGCATGGTGCCGATGAGGCCGATTTGGTCGATTCGGGCCTGGAGGAGACAATGTACAATGCCTACAATGATATCCGTGAGACCATGCTGACGACTAAAAACTGCCCGGACCTTCGCACGGCAGCCTTCCTGAGTGCCATCAATAAAATCGCGATCTCGTATCAGCAACTTGGCATATTTCCATAGCCGACAGACTCTACTCCAGTAGACGAAGCTACTCGATTTCATAACCTCTAGTGTTTAGTATAAGAACGGTGGCGGGCTGGATTCCGACTTTCCCGATCACTCCCGCCTGGCTGATTAGACCGGCGCTTTTGCCGGTTTCTGGTCGGGGTCAATCGCTTTCAGTATCCAGTTGAGGCCGACTTCGTCCCAGTTCGGCGTGGTGGACGCATCAATGTAGCGTTCCCAGTCGTATATTCCCGATTGCAGCGCAATTCGTTTGAATTGCATGGTCGTGGCACGATTTTGTAGTATGACGACGGATCGTTCCATCCCTTTTTGCCGATAGAGCATTTGCCCCATTGTCATTATCGGCTGCACGCCCTCGGCAAGTGGTACCAGGGTACGCATATCCACGAAAACAGTAAACTTTTCCCTTTGCTTCGGAAGTGCGGTTTTCGATTCCTCCAGCCAGCGAGTCATTTCCTCGGCATCGATGACATCGCCAAAAGTGAGCCGGAAACCGTAATCCCGTTTCTCAATCTTATACATGAAGCGTTCCTTCGCTTCCGAAATCCATACTGTATTGATCGGCCAGAAACCCTATAAGCTTAACTCATTTGCCAAGGTAGCGAGGTGAAATACTTCGCAGTGCCCTTAAAGCGAGGCCAGCATGACCGGCGCGCACCGGTTCTTATTGAAACATCTCCCGTCTGTGCCGATAGATACGCTACAGACTCCATCAGCAGCAGTGTATTGCGAAACCGACGTCTGTTGAGCCAAGCCATTTGTATCCGGGAGGGCAACCATGTTTCTTGTTCCACTGCATGAAATCTATGCCGATGCCAACAGGAATAACTACGCCATCGGTCAGTTCAATGTCAGCAATCTTGAGTTCGTCCAGGCGGTGCTGGAAACGGCCGCAGAGATAAAATCGCCGGTTATTATCGCCGCTTCCAAGAGCGCTATCGAGTATGCCGGCGTGGAAAATCTCGTCACTATGGTAAAGACCGGCGCTAATAGTATCTCCGTACCGGTGGCGTTGCATCTCGATCATGGTCCCTCCCTGGAACTGGTGGTCAAATGTGTCGAGGCCGGTTTTCCCTCGGTGATGATCGATGGTTCCCACCATCCGCTGGAAGAAAATATCAGGATCACCCGCGAGGTCACCGATTATGCGCATAAGCATAATGTCACTGTCGAAGCGGAACTGGGGCGGTTGGGCGGTATCGAGGATGACGTCAACGTCGACACCAAGGACGCTTTTCTGACCGATCCGGACGAAGCGCAACGGTTCGTCGAGGAAAGCGGCTGTGATGCACTGGCCATCGCTGTCGGTACCAGTCATGGCGCCTACACGTTCAAGGAAAAGGCGAAACTTGACTTCAAGCGCATTGCTACTATCAAGAAACGTCTGAGAATTCCTCTGGTTCTGCACGGCGCCAGCGGCGTGCCGAAGGAACTTATCGACAAACTGACCCGATACGGCGGTAAGATTGCCGATGCGAAAGGCGTTCCGGATGAGGCCTATCGCAAAGCGGTGCAGTGTGGTATCAACAAGATCAATATCGATACCGATCTCCGGTTGGCTTTTGCCGCTTCCATCAGGCAGGTAATGATCGAAAAACCGGAGGTGTTCGATCCCAGAAAAATTCTGGCGCCGGCACGCGAGGCGGTTAGGGAAGTGGTCAAGCAGAAGATGAAAGTGTTCGGTAGCAGCGGCAAAGCCGAACCGGTGCGCCCTGCGGAAGGGGTAACCTATGACAAGTGCTATTGACGAAAGCAGAGCAACCGCCCAGCAGAAAAAATCAGAAACAGGCCAGGTGATGTATACTCTGGATGAAACATTCATTAAGAACAATCAGATCGGTTTGGACATCACCTATATTGTGAATCCGGTGAAAGGTGAGCCATTTATTTCCCACGATGAGCTTAACCAAATGGCACTCATAGTGGTGGAGAAGCACCGACAGTTGCAGCGGGGCGAAGGTGACTGTCGGGATGGCGATATCCCGATGCTTGGCTGGCAGTCACTGCCTGATGAAATCACGAAAGCACATCTTGACGAGATCGTCGCCGTCACCAACGAACTGGCCGGCAAGATTGATGTTTTCGTTTCGCTCGGTATCGGCGGTTCGTATCTCGGAATTGAAGCGACGGTCAAGGCTCTGACCCATACCTATTTCAATGAGCTGTCGCGTAATCAAAGAGGCGACAGGCCGCAGGTCTATTTCCTGGGTCAGAATACCGATCCCGATTTCTTCCATGGCACGCTTGATTTGTTTGCCGGCAAGCGTATCGGCTTGAATGTAATCTCCAAATCGGGAACTACCACCGAGACGGCGATTGCCTTTCGTATATTACGTCGTCTGCTGGAAGAGAAGGAAGGCGACCGCGCCAGGGAACTGATTCTGGCAACCACGGATAGTAAGCGGGGAGCGCTGCGGGCTTTGTCCGATCAGAAGGGGTACAAGTCATTCGTGATTCCCAACAATATCGGCGGCCGATTTTCGGTATTGACTGATGTCGGCCTGGTCAGGCTGGCGATGGCGGGTATTGATATTCATGAGTTTGTCGCCGGATTTCGACAGATGAAAAAACGTGCCGACGGCGACGAGTTCTGGTCAAATCCGGCGATGCTTCATGCCGCAGTACGTCATTTGGCGTATCAGAAGGGCAAAAAGATCGAAGTGGTGGCGACCAATTCCACGGCTATTTACGGTTTAGCTCGCTGGATGGAGCAGCTCTTTCCGGAGAGTGAAGGTCACAACGGTTATGGCATGTGGGTTTCCCCTTCGCTGTATTCCGAGAAACTACATGCCAACGGCCAGATGGTACAGGATGGGGAGCGAAACATACTGGAGACCTTTCTATGTCTCGGCGAAAGCACGCGCAACGTGGAGATACCCACTGATCCCGATAACCTGGATGGCTTGAATTATCTCTCCGACGCGGGACGGAAGATGAACTTTATCAATCGACTGGTGATCGACGGTCCCGCGTATGCCCATTTCCAGGGCGGCGTACCCAACATGACAATCAATATACCCCGCCGCAATGCCTTCAACATCGGCCAGTTCTATTATTTGATGGAACGGTCGGTGGCGCTTTCCGGATACCTGGCCGGCCATAATCCCTTTGTTCAGCCTGGTGTTGAGGCATACAAGAAGGCGATGTTTGCACTGGCCGGCAAATCGGGCTGTGAAGCAGATAGTCAAGCGATATCTACAGCAATCAACAATCTAAAGCAGACGGTCATATAGCCGCCGGCTATGGCGGGCGCTTATCCGAGCCTGGCATACCGGAGACCGTACCGCGCTGTCGGAGTCAACAGAGATGGTCATTTCCCAGGTGCCCAGGCAGCAGAGCTTCCTCGATATGGAGGAATAATAACACCTACTGTCAGGACAATGAAATAGGATGGATAGACCGGAACCTTGCCCGGCAGAATGCGGATCTGCTTAGGTTCTTCAGGCTGCTGATAGAGTTCCGCAAGAGTCATCCGGCCTTGAGATCAGACAGTATTGCCGCATCCGCAGGAATATCTGGCGCTCCTGTCACCTGGCATGGAGTGAGACCGAACAAACCGGACTGGTCTTACGAATCGAGATGTCTGGCCTTACAGGTTAAGGAAATGAACGGCGCTGACCATCCAGGTGTTACGGACATATATCCCGCGGCCAACGCTTATTGGAAATCGCGACGATTCCACTTGCCCCGATTGACCAGCGGGCGCAAGTGGTACCGGGTAGTGGACACTATGCTCAAAAACCCTGATGATATATCGGAACAAGATCGAGAACCGATCCTCAACTATCAAGCCATCTATAACGTCAGCCCCCGCTCGGTCGTAGTCTTGACAGGCAAGTAGAATCAGAGTATTAGGCTGTGATTCGTGGGCGGCAGACGTCTTGTCTGCCCCTGGCTTCATCGCATTAAAAAAGGGACAGCCACTTGAGGGCTGTCCCGTAGTTGTCCGAGCCTGATGTGCTCTTATCTCTTTTTCTTCTTGTGCAGATGGCAAAACTTCGCCGGTGGCGCTACCATGCGCTTACACCTCTTGCCATCTTTTGTCTTGCCCATGCAGCGAACTTTCTTCACTGGTCTCTTCTTGAGCTTTGCCATCAACGGACCTCCATCAGTTCAAAAGGTTAAATCCACACGTATTAAACTCATTGACAAAATGATGTCAACAATAAAAAACAAGAAAGAACGATTCATTTATAACGTCCATTGACAAATCAGAGTTTCCGGTTATATTTATAATCGTCCGCTTTGATGATACTTGATATCGATATGACGCCTGAACAGCAGGCAATAAGTCGCCGGAGGCGCCGATAACATATACATGCAGAGAACTGTTCCGACCATAGCCGTGATATATTATTAGCACCGAAGGATAAAAAATGAAATTCTCCTATCTCATTATTGTCGCCGCCCTTCTGATAGCTTCACTGCTCTGGATCGTCGGCGACTACAGTGCCAGACCGCCTGCCGAATTTCATGATCCGGTATATGCCAGGCTGAAAGAAAGCGGCGAGATCAAGAGAGCCAAAC
The DNA here is from genome assembly GCA_023134875.1 of Candidatus Zixiibacteriota bacterium. GTDB lineage: Bacteria > Zixibacteria > MSB-5A5 > CAIYYT01 > CAIYYT01 > JAGLUH01. Next base: position 1,528 of record JAGLUH010000113.1, on the reverse strand, counting down.
AGATGCCCAACCAGTGGTTTTATATGCAGAGGGCCTATCCCCACAAGACGATTCCGCAGGAGCGGTATCTTGATGCTCTCGCGCAGATGAAGGCGCTGCGGGAGAAATCAGAGGCGCGACAGCCACAGGATATAACCTGGACAGAGGCGGGGCCGACCAATATCCCCGGCCGCATCACCGATTTGGCGGTGCATCCCCTCAATGCAAACATTGTCTATGTCGGTTCCGCTGCCGGTGGTGTGTTCAAGACTACCGACGGCGGCGCCTCCTGGACGGCGATATTTGATGACCAGGGTGTGCAATCGATCGGCGCGCTGGCGCTGCATCCAGGCAACCCCGATGTCATTTATGTTGGTACCGGCGAGGCTAACGCTTCCGGCGATTCCTATGAAGGAACCGGTATCTACAAGAGTACCAATAGCGGCACTACCTGGACTTACCAGGGTTTGCCGCAGAGCTACCATATCGGTAGAATCCTGATTGATGCTTCCAATCCCGATTCCGATTTTATCTATGTCGCTGTTCTGGGCAGGCTATTCGGCACCAATCCCGACCGGGGTGTCTATCGTTCCGCAGACGGTGGCAATACCTGGCAGCAGATGCTCTACGTCGATGATACCACAGGCTGTGTCGATATTGCGGTTGATACCAGCTACCATTATCTCTACGCCGCCATGTGGCATCGTTGGCGCAGCCCTGCCGAGCGAAGAGTCGGCGGCTATGAGAGCGGGATATACCGCTCCACCGATTACGGCCATACTTGGACAAGACTGTCAAATGGCCTGCCGGTACCCGCCGACACGGTCGGGCGAATCGGTCTCTCGGTTGAATCAGTAAGCCACAACGTCTACGCAATCTACGCCAACCATCCCGGCCGCTTTATGGGTGTCTACAAAAGCGCCAACGGGGGCTGGAGCTGGGCGCAAATCAATGATCTTGCTCTTGCCGATATCTATTCCGGTTTTGGGTGGTATTTCGGCAACATCCGGGTTGCCCCCGGCAGTCCCAATATCGTCTATGCGCTCGGCGTTGACCTGTTCAAAAGCACCAACGGCGGCAACAGTTGGTTTTATGCCGATGCCGGTATCCATGTTGATCACCATGCTTTCCAATTTATCAATGGCAGCACCGATATGATCTATGATGGTTGCGACGGCGGCGTCAACTTCACTGATAACGGCACCGCTTCCTGGACCCGCCTTTACGAGATGCACAATACCCAGTTCTACGCCATTACCATTGACTATAGTAATCCCCAGCGGTTGTACGGCGGTACCCAGGATAACGGCACCATGAGAACATTGACCGGTGACCTGGGCGACTGGGATCGTATTCTCGGTGGTGACGGCTTCTATACGGTTGTCGATTATACCAATCCCGATATCATCTACGCCGAGTACCAATGGGGCTATCTTTACAAATCGACCAATGGTGGTGCTGAGTTCTACTGGGCGCTGGGCGACATGGATTATTACGCCGATCGGCACAATTGGTGCACGCCTTTCGCTATCGACCCGATCGATCACAA
>JAGLUH010000112.1 GCA_023134875.1 Candidatus Zixiibacteriota bacterium | reverse complement strand
AGTGTCTCAGGAGAAGTGTCCAAGCGTGCGAGAATGCCGTTTATGAAGTCAAATGGGAAATTCCGATTTGAAGGAGGAAGTAAGGTGGCTAAGATCCGTTCTCTCACAACGCTTGTTCTCATACTTTCGGCTGCCAACGCCTGGGCAGTAGGTTTCAGGGACGATTTCAATAGATCCAATGGCTATTTAGGGAACGGTTGGTCGACTCAGACGGATGGGACCATTCAGGTCAGAATTGTAAACAATGAGGTTCTCATCGCGGGACAGCAGGCCACCGACTGGGCACGGTCGGGTCTGTCCCGAGCCGTTGACAATGAGAGGAGAATCTCCTTCGATTTCAAGGCCGATGACAACTTCAGCGTCCACATCCGCATCGACGACACTGAAGCCGGCACCTATATCGATGTCTATGCCCCGCCCGGGGGTTTCTTCCGCTATGCCTCCTCTGAAGATGGACGCTGGCCTGATTGGACCAACATTGATAGCTCGAATATGATACCAGAGCAGTACAACACCCTGGTTTTGGAACAATTCGGCACAGAGTTTGTGTTGACCCTTAACGAGACGGTCATCGGCACTATCACCAATGAGAACCTGCTCGACATCAGACGGGTGCTCATCGCCGCCGATTCGGCTGCTGGTACCTCCGGAAGTCTTCACATCGACAATGTGCAAATAGGGGAGGTAATCTTTCAGACAGCCTGGGATCCCGATCCGGCGGATGGCGCCATACTCGAAGAGACTTCGGTGACCCTTACGTGGAAACCTGGGGATTTTGCTATATCGCACGATGTGTATTTCAGTGATAATTTCGCCGACGTCAGCAATGGCACCTCCGATGCGTTTCGCGGCAACCAGACTTCGGCGTCTTTTGTTGTCGGCCGTCCCGGCTTTGCCTATCCCAACGGTCTTATTCCGGGAACAACCTACTACTGGCGAATCGACGAAGTCACCGAAGCCGAGCCGGACAATCCCCGGAAAGGTGACGTCTGGAGTTTTTCGATTCGTACCTTTGCGCCTAACACCCACCCTATTGAGATGAAAGGTGTCAGCTACACTGCGTGGCAACCGACTGCTATGCTATCGGAAGATTCCAACCGTTCTTTGGCCAAGGCAAGGGAAGATGGCTGCGATTGGATTGCTCTATGTGTTTGGTGGTTTCAAAACAATGTCAGCTCCACTGCGATAAAGCCTGACTATACACGCTTTTCAGCTATGCCCGAATCTGTAGTCCATGCGATTAACCAATGTCATGAACAAGGCATGAAAGTAATGCTCAAGCCTATGGTCGATTGTCGTGATGGGGATTGGAGGGGTAATATCGATCCATCTGATGAATGGTTTTCAGCGTATCAGGAATTTATTGCTTTCTGGGCTCAAATAGCTGAGGAACACGAAGTTGAATTGTTCTGCATTGGCTGTGAACTTACGAAAACCGTCTCCTGGTCTTCCTCATGGAGGAATATTATTCAAAATACGCGAGCCTATTATGGGGGGGCCTTAACCTATGCCGCCAATCACGGCAATGAGAAGAATGTTCGGTGGTGGAATGATCTTGATTACATAGGAATCGATGCATATTATCCGCTGACCAACAAGAACAATCCCACTCTGGACGAACTGAAAAGAGCATGGGAGAATCGTGCCAATTCCATTGAGAACTGGCTCAACTCCGTTTGGCCGGGGAAGAAAATAATATTTACTGAAGTGGGCTACCAAAGCGTTGATGGAACCAATCGCACACCTTGGTATACGGACCCATCATCCCATACTATGGACTTTCAGGAACAAGCGGAATGTTACGAGGCTCTGCTGAGTGTGTGCAGGCGGCGAAGCTGGTGGTTGGGAGCGTTCTGGTGGAATTGGGAGACCAATCCCAACGGCGGCGGAGGAAATGATCCGTACTGGACACCGATGAACAAGCCCGCTGAGGATGTCATGATAAGCCACTATCAGCGTTCTCCCGATTCGAATTGCTCACCTGTAGAAGACTTTGAATTTGGTGATTTCAACACGTTTGACTGGATGACTTTCGGTGACGAATACTGGTTCATTACTTCAGACGAGTTTAATACCGGCAATTACAGCGCCCAGGCCGGTTCAGTTGCCAACGACGAAAGCTCTACTCTGGAAGTAACCCTCGATTGCATAGGCAAAGACATCAGCTTCTACTTGAAGGTTTCCTCCGAATCCAATTTCGACAAACTGATCTTCCGGATAGATGGCATTGAATTGGCCGACTGGTCGGGCGAGATGGACTGGACCGAGGTATCCTACACGGTGCCACCAGGTACTCACGTTTTTAAATGGACCTATGAAAAAGACGGCTCAGTCTCGGAGGGTAGAGACACCGCCTGGATCGACGACATCATCTTCCCAGTTGAGTAAGCAGGAAAGCCTTCCATGCCGCGTTTACAGCATTTTCTTGGGGACACTCCCGTAAGTGGCCTGCTCCCCAAAACCTGGTCCAGTCTTTATGAGATAGAGTGAAGCTCTATTCGACATTGTTCTTGGTTAACGGCACAGATATGGGTGAAGATAATTTATACGAAATGATTAATACATTTCTTTTCCTCCGTCTACTTAATCCGATATAACACTAAAAATTGTCAAAAAATATCTGTATTTTCGC
>JAGLUH010000111.1 GCA_023134875.1 Candidatus Zixiibacteriota bacterium | reverse complement strand
ATAAAAAGTTCGCGTTTGATAGTTTCCTTGTCGATATGTGTGTAGTCGAAACGGTAGGCGGGACGGCCGGTTTTCAAGAATGCCCGCAGATTGTAATAGTAGGTGATCCAGGCGTCCATCATCAGCGACTTTTCCAGAATCTTCGCGTGGCCGATCACCAGGTTGCAATAGCGATCCTTGTCATATATCTCGAAGGTGACTTCCGATTCCATACCGGAAATCGGCCAGCGATACGTGAAGAGACGATTCGGTTCCAACTGGAGAATCTCACCCTTGATCTCCCCTTCCGGAAAAGAAACAGCGGCGCAGTTCTCGCCACTCATGCGAACCGCTCCCCTTACCTTGAGATTGATCTCGGCGTGGTTGCAGAACCAGATCGCCAGTTTGATCGGATTGGTTAGAGCATCGTAGAGACTGTTCGGGTCGGTATGTACCCGCATACTCAGCTTAAGCCGTCTGCGTCGCAGCGTCGCCATGCGCAAATAATATAGAAACAGAGGATACTGCGCAAGCCCCTATTGGAAAAAGATCGGCAGGCTACGGGCAACCGGCCTCCTGCGACGGTTGCTGACGCTGCTGCTGCGTTTTCATTTCTACATCAAGTCGATTTTCTCAGAAGAACTTGACAATGGTGGGCAGGTGTCCCTTGAATGTTAGTGGTCAACTTGCTGCTCAAACCACCATTTGATCTTTATTCTTCCGGCAGGCCGGTTTCAGTCACCATTTTGTTAAGTGTCTTTACCGCGCTGCCGTCAGGATCATATTTACTGAGATACCTGATAAAATCGTCATAGGTGAAAATCCTGCCTTTGAAATTCCGGTAGATTGCCTTGAGCAGTTTCTCCCAGTTGTCGCTGCCAATCTGCTGAACTAACCTGTCGATGATATAAGGCCCTTTGCCGTAGATAGCTCGGCCCTTTTCATTGGAGTCTATGGCATCAATATCGAGGATCGGCACATCCTTGTTGCTGCCGGCAATCTGCCGGTAAGCGTCAAGCGATCTATTTAAGTCTTTGGCGAATGCCTCCTCTCCCTGGGTTTCTCTGAGATTCATTAAACGCAAGTAGTAAGGCAGGGAGATCTGGAGGAACCAGAACCCCTTGCTCTGATACCGGGGAAAAACGCCGGCACCGATCCACTGGGCGGCGATTGCCAGAGCCAGTGGCCCGCCATCACCGCCGGCGGACTGTTCGACCCCCGCTGATCCCAGCATGATCAAACCAGTCGCGATGTTTGCTCCCTGGAGGCCGGCGATATCTACTATCGTCAAACGCTCATGCGGGTAGTCGCCCAGCAGCCGGTGATAGAATCGCAACATGTCACAGGCTCCTGTCACGAGCTTTGTATTAGTATCCAGTGAATCTTCAGGAGAGTAGAAATAGACCTTTTTGCCGGAACATTCCTTGACTGTCTCTTTGAACAAACCGGGTCGGGCAATTACCAGCGAGACTTTGAATACCGGAATCCTGCTCTGCCAAACGAATTCCGAGTAGTCATCAGTGATCTCCTGGACGACCAGATCGCCGACCGCAAGCACTTGGAAGCCGGGCGGCACCTGGGCGGTAAGTTTGAAGGGGGCGATTTGATCGACTATCAGCGGGTACCAACGATGGCCGCGATCGAGGATCATCACATTACCTTTCATTTCGCCCACCGGTATTGCGTATTTCAATTCCAGGGTCAGTTTTGCACTAGATTTCAATTCCGGCGGCACGATTAAACTTACAGCATCCTGTAGAGAGGACTGATGTGACATGGTGAACCACTGCTCTGCCGCCCGCGCCCGCACCGAGGCTATCTGCGCCCGTGATGTCAGTGACATATCGAGCTTCTGAGCAGTTTTGACCTTCTCCACCTTCAGCTCTGCCAACACCAGTATCTGACCATTGGGCATATCGAGGCCGAACTTGATATCGTAAGCGAGGATTCTTACCGGCGGCGTCTGACCCAACGCCTGATGACCAGGTTGCAGCAGCAAACCGAACAGTAGAATCAACAGATTACGGCAATACATGTTTTCCTCCGGTTTAGTTGCCGTCTTACAATTCTAAATATAATGAGTAAAGTGATCTTGGCTCAGTCAAGAAAATTGATTTTGACAATGGTGATGGCTTCTTCACATAGTTTGCTTACTGCTGGTTGGTAGCTTCCTTCCAGTCTCGCAGTAAAGAGAGCCACTGCCTGGCGTTAGCGGCGTTGTAGACAAGTTCACCATCGGGCATCAATTGCGCCACCTTGTCACGTCTTTCCCGTGATGCCCATTCCATGACAGCCGAATACGCCTTCTGCCCCGCAGCGATGCTGGCGGGAGTCAGCTTGACCCTGATTTCCTTAATAAGACCGTTGTCGAAGATCATACTGCCGAACTCGTAGCGCATTTCGTTAATACCGGCCAGTTTGAACCAATCGTTGCACTCGGCGATCTTGAAGGTAACGGTATCACCGTTGACCTGGTAATCCGTAAAGGTGTACCAGCTGTTTAGGGCCGCATCCCAACCCTCAAGTTTCGCCAATTCCTCTCTACCTTCGACCACCCACATATCGACTATCTCATAACGGATATCATCAGCAAAGAGCCGCATGGTCTTATCGACATCGTGGCTGTTGTGCGCCTCAAGATAAGCAGCGACGCGACTGTCAGGGCAATTTTTGCAGGCGAGAATAAGAATCAGGATTATGGTCAGCAGTGAAGCAATGATTGTTGCCGACTGGCGGCGGTCAGAACTCATCCGCATCGCCGTAATAGAAATGCAGTTTGTTGAGCGCCTGGCGCAGTGCGATTTCATCCTTGATCCGTGTTTCAACTGATCTCTTGTCTTTACCCTGCCGCACTTTATCGTAGTCCGGAGAAGTCAGGGAGTTCTCCACCTTGACCAGGAATGAAGGCCACTCCGGATGCAGCGGTTCACTCACGTCATAGAGATACTGGATCGAGCGCAGCGATGAGGTGGCGAGAACCGATTGATCCATCAGGGTGTAGTAGGGGCGGGGCAAAGGTACCAGGACAGTGACAAACAAAAGCGCACCGACAATAAGCCAGCCACGCACCGCGCCGATAATGGCGCCGCCATACTTATCCCGCTGTCCCAGCTTTTGAATCTCGATCAGTTTGTAGAGCAACTTCGCGACCAGCTTGAACAACCCGAAAGTCAAGCCGAGAACAATAACAAAAGCGATAATAGAAACAGTCAAGGGTGAGGCATCAATCGCACCGGCAATCTCCACGGCAATGAAATCGAGCTTGCCGGTGGTGATAATCAGGGCGGCACATAAAGCGACAATACCCATTAGCTCACGGACAAAGCCTCTCTTGGAACCGATAGCCATAAAGGCCACCACGAAAATCAGGGGTACGAGGTTAAACAGCATCGTTCCCTCCCTGGATATGTTGGAGCTTCCTCTCCTGTCGCAAAAAGGATTCCGACTAAAGACCAACTCGATATCAACAAGCCGGACGCTCCTCTCTGCAGCTACCTGTGAGAAAATCGTATTGTTTAAATCGTTCGGCAAGCGCACTGTTTTAAAAGCCTGCCGGCCAAAAGCATTCAGGAAAAATCAGCCGGAGAGTCTGGCGAACACAATCTGACGGATCTTACTGCCATCAGCACGCCCTTTTATCCTGGGCATCAGCACCTTCATCACCTTGCCTAAGTCCGCCGGTGTAGCCGCGCCAGTCTCCTCAATCGCGGCTTGCACCATCTCGCTAATCTCATCATCAGACATCTGTTTCGGCAGGTAGTTGATAATTAAATCGAGTTGCCTGGTTTCCCGCTGAACCAGGTCATCACGACCACCCGCCTGAAACTGCTCGATAGCCTCACGCCGCTTCTTGGCGGCTGAGGAGAGAACCGCGATAATCTCCTCCTCGATCAGCGGTTCCTTCTTCTCAATCTCCTTATACTTAATATCCGATTTCAGACTCCGGATCAATTCAGCCGTATCCGAGTTGCGACTCTTGATGGCTTTCTTCAGATCGGAGTTCAGAGTATCGAGAAGTGACATTACCTGTGATCCCGGGTGCGGCGGGATTTACGCTTAGCTGCGTTCAATTTCCGCTTGCGGCGATCTGACGGCTTCTCAAAATGCTGGTGTCTCCTGATATCAGACAGTATTCCCGCTTTCTCGCACACCTTGTTGAAACGTCTCAATGCTTTTTCAAATGATTCGTCGTCGCGAACTCTAACGCCAGTCACGTATAGCTTCCCCCCCTTCACTGACCAAAAAGGTTGGAGACAAAAAAACCACAAAAACTCGGCGCAAATATATGCCGGCATTAAATCACTGTCAAGCATAATCTTGGCCAGTATTGGGCAGAACAAAACGGGTATGTTCCGGCGGTAAAGCAAAATCAATCTCGCTGACCCAAGGAACGATCAAAATTGGCTTGCCAACCTCCCGGATTGGCTTATATTATGCTGAGAGGATATTCTCTATGCTAAAAGCAATCGATATCTCGAAGGCATTCCGCACTCTGGGTCGGAGCAACAATATTTCCCCAAACTCCCGGCATTATGCTGTCCGCGATCTGTCCCTGGAGATACTACCCCAGAGGATCATCGGCCTAATCGGCCAGAGTGGTTGCGGCAAATCGACCACCGCTCTTCTACTGACCGGAATGCTGAAGACGACCAGCGGTGAGATAACATACCAGGGAAGGGATATCTCTTCCTTTTCCGGTCGTCAGTTGCGCAAGTACTGGCGGGAAGTGCGCCTGGTGTTTCAGAATCCGGAATCCTATTTCAATCCCCATCTCACAATCAAGGCTGCACTCCAGGAGTATCACCATTCTTCAGGCTGCCATCGGGATTGCTTTGCGAAGGACATCGATGAACTGCTCGGGTTTTTTTCCCTAGACCCGATTCTCCTGGACTTGCTGCCTGACAAGCTCAGCATCGGCCAGAAACGCAGGATTTCGGTGCTCTTAAACCTGTTTGTGATGCCGAAGATTCTCATTGCTGACGAGCCCTTCTCAGGATTGGATACTGTCCTGAAATACCAGATCGCCACTCAACTGGCGAGGTTGCGTGAGGAGTACGGCGTCGGCGTGCTTCTGATTTCGCATGACCTGGAAGTCGTAAATGATATATGTGACCATATTCTGGTTATGAATCAGTCGCTGTTACTGCAGAAACTTGAAGTCAATGGCGCAAACAAGGCCGAGGTATTGCATCCGTATACTGCACGGCTGATACTCAAGCGAGGCGCTGAGATTGCGGCAGGGGCGCCAACGACGAGAGAAGCGAGCACGCATTTTACCGGCAACGGCTGCCCCCTGGCCTTCCAGGGCTGTCCTCTTTTCGCGCGGCTGCAGAGACCAACCATCTGCCTGAATCAGCATCCACATATGGAACGGATGGGCAGCAGTGAAATCGCCTGCCATTTCCGGTCAGAACTCAAACCGGATCAACTACCAGATATCGGCGCTGCCTGATCCCCCCTTTGTCAAACTTATAGTCGACTCAGTCAGCGCTATCTTGATATTTCCAGCAGGCAACTTGATGTCCGTCACCGATGGAAATCAAGGGCGGATTCTCTGACTCGCATAGTCCACGCAGGTGGGATTGAGCTTGTCGATAGTAGTGACAACGCTGCCGGTAGATGCAGCCGGTAAGACTGTGATCGATCATCTCCTTGCCGGCAGGTTCCTGCACTTGTCGCACGCTTTCCGACCGCACCAACATTTCGGTATAGGGATGCAGTTGTGAGCCATTGTCGATCAAAGGGGTTGCTATTCGTTCCACCGTCCTGCCGGCGAACAAGACGACAACCTCCTGTGAGTATTCCCGCACTAAATCGGTGCTATGGGTTATCAGCATGATCGCAAAGTGATCCTGTATCTGGCGCGATCTGAGATAATCGAGAACCGTTTTCTGGGTCAGTACATCAAGCGAGCTTGTCGGTTCGTCGGCGATAATCAACCGAGGACGCGGCAGAAGCACCAGCGCAACCACCAGGCGTTGACACTGGCCGGTACTCAATTCATAGGGATACCTGCCAACGTAGCTGCTTGCGGGTTTCAGATCGATGCATTCCAGGAGATTAAGAACCCTCTCGCGTGAACCAGCCCCCTCGGCACGTGAGAACCTCGCTGCCACCCGCTCAATTTGCTTTCCTATCGGTAGCAGGGGATCAAGAGTCCGGGTCGGCTCCTGAAATATATAAGCCAGTTTCCGGCCGTAGAGAGGCGCCATGCGGTGTTTTAGTAACTGATGCCAGTGATTGGTATCCTTGCTTATGGTGAGGCCGTAATTGGAGTTACTGACCCGGCAGATTTTCTCAAGGTTGGCGGTGAGGTCTTGATTACCGAACAGAATGCGACCCGAGATCACGCCGGGAGTGTGCTTAATCAAGCCCATTATCGCTTTGGCGGTAATCGTCTTTCCCGAACCGGACTCGCCGAGAATAGCGGTGGTCTGCCCCTGCCAACAGTCCAATTCCACACCATCCACCGCTCTGATGAAGTGACCGCCATTGTCGAAATAGACACACAATCCCTCCACCTTGAGGACGATCTCGGAATTAGGCATTTCTATCCCCGACTTTCATACCATTTATTCACACCCTCGCCCAGAAGCTGCAATGCCCAGATAGTGACGACCAGACAAACAATCGGGAAAAAAGGTAGCCACCAATAGCCAAAGATATCGATGTTCCGGTTAAGAAGAAGTGCGTCGACCGAATGTCTCAACATGAAGCCCCAGCTATCCGGCTTGAGACCGACATTCAAGTAGCTCATGGTCGTTTCAATCATCACCGCATCGGAGAAACAGAAAATCGCTTGTATTAACAATATCCGTCGACAGTGCGACCATAACCCATGTTTGAGGATCAGGCTGCTTCGTTTCACTCCCAGGTGCCGAGCCACCTGAAAGAACTGTGACTGCTTGATTTCCTGGAACTTGCTGCTGATAATCAGGCTGATGCGGGGGATGTTGAGGGCAGCAACGGCGACGGCGTAGGAGGTAATGGTGATCTCCCCATAGCTCAGGACTATCAGAATCAAAATGTAGCGAGGAAAAGAAAGGAGCAGATTCACCGCAAAGAAGCTGCCACGAGTAGCTGCACGATCGAAAATCGCAAACAGTTTTCCGAAGAAACCTCCATCTCTCCCTGGAAAAGAAAGCGACCGCCAGAAACCGGAAAGCAATAGGCCGGTCGGCACACCAAACAGCAGCGACCAGAAAGAGGTGAGCAAACCAAGCAGAAGTGCCGTCCGCGCGCCGCGCAGCAACAGATAGAGATTATCGTAACCATCCTCATCTGTGCCCAGCAGAAGCGATCCTGCTTGCGGTTCCTTGTCCGAATCCGGCACCCGAAAACGCCGACGCCCCTCTCCACCCAAATCATCCTCTTGCTTGTGCAGACTGCTCACCGCCCCGCAAGGGTCCTTCTCGCTTAGCCATACTGAGATGTCCGTAACGCCGTCCGTCAATTGTCGGTCAAATGCTCTCAGCATCTTCTTGAAGTATTGGTTATCGCGATAATCAGTCCTGACCTGTTGCAGCAACTGTTGCAGATTCTGCTTAACGTTACCCGGCTCAAGGGCCGAGATTAGGCTATCCAGACGCGGGAAGGTTTCTTGCGCATGCGTGCTCAGACTGTCGGCTCGAGGCCGCTTGAGCAGGCCTTCAAACTTGCTCAAAGTGCTGTTGTATCTTTTCATGTCGCGATAATCGCGGCGAAAGCGCGCGATCCGCACCTGCAGGCTGTCTTTCAACTCAGCGGTTTGCAGGCGAGCGACCTCCTTTTCGATACGACCAAGCCGCAGTGCCACATATTGGGACCGCAGGTTGAGAGTGCTGCGCACCAGCGAACTGGCCGGTAATTGGAGATTGTAATGCGGCTGGGGAACATGGTTATCGGTATAGGAAGTGGAATTGATTGCCATAGCAACAATCGGCAGGAGTAGAAGAATACCGGCGTAGAGAGA
>JAGLUH010000110.1 GCA_023134875.1 Candidatus Zixiibacteriota bacterium | reverse complement strand
AGCGCCCACCTCGCTTAGCACCTTTTTGTTGTAAGTTGATTTCACCAGCTTCTTGATCCTGGCGGTCGCCTGGTTGCCGGAATCAATATCGACACCGGCGTCTTTGTATGTTAGTTTGGTCTGTGTCATCACTCTCCAGCAGCGAGGTCAGCTAGCCGTTACATCATGTCAACAGCGTCAACGTCGACGATGATACTCAATTTACTTCTGCTCTGCAAAGACTTATGTGCCAAAATCTTTTCCAGGTAGCGCAGGGTGGTTTTCACTTTTTTCGTTTTCAGGAGGATATGCTGCCTGAACTTAGACTTGCGCTTGAAAATGGGCGCCGGCGTTGGCCCCAGGATGCGGTAGGGTTTCTTCGACACCGATCGCAGGGCAGCTGCCAGCCAGTTCGCCCTGGTGACGACTTCATCCTCTTCTGCCGATTCCAGGCGAATCAGGATCAGGTGGGCAAATGGAGGAAAATCGAGCGCCTGCCGTTCCGCAATCTCAAGCTGGTAGAACGATTCATAATCATGTTTAGCCGCCAGCGTGATTATTCTGTTCTCCGGATGAAGAGTTTGCAACAGCACCTCACCGGGAAAGGTTTGTCGACCCGCCCGTCCCGCCGCCTGTGTCAGCAGGTGGAAAGTACGCTCACGAGCGCGAAAATCGGGCAGTTCCAGAGCAGTATCCGCGGAGACGACGCCAACGAATGCAACATCCGGGAAATCGAAGCCCTTGGCGATCATTTGCGTACCGATCAGAATCTGTGCTTTTCCTGACCGGAAACTCTCGTAGATTTGATCGAAAGCCCCGCGTCGTCGGGTGGAATCGAGGTCCATGCGAATGATCTTCTTGTCGGGAAAATATCCCTGTAATTCTTCCTGCAGCTTCTCGGTACCGATCCCCCGAAAAAGATAAAGATTGCTGCCGCAGGAAGGACACATATCCGGATAAGGTTCGCGGTAACCGCAGCTATGACAGAGCAACCGGTTCTCCCGCTTGTGGTACACCAGGGTGACGGCACAATGAGGACAGCCGAACTTGTTGCCGCAAGAATAGCAGTGCACTGACGGCGCGAAGCCACGCCGGTTGAGAAGCAGCATTACCTGCCCCTGCTGCCCCAAGGCGGTATCAATCGCACTCACTAGTTCCTCTGAGAGCCAGTTGTATCCCCGCTTTTCAAATGCCTCCCTGAGGTTGATCGTTGCCACCCGCGGCATAGTTCTGCGGTCAACCCGACGCGGCAGACACAGGAGTTGATATTTACCGCTGCGAGCGTTGTAGAAACTTTCGACCGCGGGCGTGGCCGATCCCAGAACCGCCGCGCAACCCTCCTGGCGGGCGCGGAATATGGCGACATCGCGGGCATGATAGCGGGGAGCGGGCGAGTCCTGTTTCAGGGAGTGGTCATGTTCCTCATCGACGATAATTAGTCCCAGGTTCTGAAGCGGGGAGAAGACCGCCGAACGCGGTCCCAATACCACCTTCAAATTACCCTCCCGCGCCTGCTGCCAGATAGAGAGGCGCGAACGTGCCGTCAACCGTGAATGTATCAAACCAATCGCCTCGCCAAGACTGGCTTTGAGGTTCTGGTAGATTGCCTGCGACAGACCAATCTCGGGAACGATGACAATAGCGCTCTTTCCCAGTTTGATCGCCTGGTTAATTGCCCGCAGATATACCTCAGTCTTGCCGGAGCCGGTGACGCCGTAGAGCAGAAAAGGAGCGAACCCGCCGCTCTTAAGTTTTTCGTTCACAGCGGCGACGGCCTTTTCCTGTTCCGGAGTAAGCTGCACTACTGATATCGTAGTCGGAAAAGGATCGCCGCGAAAGGGCGGTTTCTCGTTCAATGTGATCAGCCCTCTTCTTTGCAGCGCGGTAATGGTCGCCCGGCTGACCCCAAATCGCTGACGTACCTCCTGCAAGTCGGCGGTATGTTTCTCCCCAAGCCAGTCAAGCAGTGCCTGCGCCTTGGCCCCGAACTGCTTGCCGCCTTTACCGTCCGGGTTCAAGGTTACAATCAGCTCCTGTGCCTGAGCGCGGGACTCTCTCAATTCCCAGCGGTAGCCGATAACGCCTTTGCCCAGCAAAGGTTTCAGCCTGGCGCGCTTCAGATCGGTGACATTCCGCGCCGGAATCAATTTTCTGCGACGGAAACGGCGAAGCAGATCAGCGGCGGTTGTATCCCCCGTCTCAGCCTTTGCCGCCAGGGTTTCCCGCGAGAGAAGCTCGACCTGTTGACGTAACTTAGCAGTCATCGGACCGGGCAGACAGGCTTTGATACACTCTCCCAGAGGCGTGAAGTAGTACTCACTGAGGAAGTGGCAAAGCGTCAAAGCGTCAGCGCTGAGGATTGGCTGCAGATCGCAGAACTGATGGATCGATTTTAATTTACCTTCATAAGAGGAAGTAAGGCTGGTAATTATGCCGATTTGCCGACGCGTTCCCACCGGCACCACTACACGACGGCCGAGCAGTTCACGATCGGACACATCCGCCGGAGCAAGATAGGCAAGCGGTTTCTTGATCGGCGTCCAGAGGGTTACCTCCACATGCCGGACGTTTTGTTGATTACGACTTTGCATCTGCGATCACATCTAAACAACCCAGGAGTTGGACAAACAAGTTGCGGGCAGAGCACAGGGCTTATTGAAAAACTCAATCTTCAAGAAAAAAACCGCCAGTTTCGTCATCGCGAATCCGGCCAGTCAAAGGCCTGGCTCTGACAGGCGGTTGCGGGACGTGGCGATCTCAACATACCGCTGACAAACAACTCGGAGATTGCCACATCGTTCAGGGCTTAAGCCCTTCTCTCCTCGCAAAGACTTTTTCAACAAGCTCACCCTCTGCCCCTACTGCAGGCCACAGACCCGGGTACTCCACCCCTCCGGGGTAGGAAATCGCTCGCACTCCAAGGAGTACGGTACCCTGTATCCAGTTTCTCAGCAATTCATCTGCTCGTTTGCAACAAGAAAAGGAGCGGGCGGTTCCGCTCCTTCAGAAAACTATACCATCAAGACCCCCGCCTTATTCACCTTCACATTTGGCATGGGCCTCTTCATATTTTTCCTTAAGTTGCAGCCTGGCATAGACACTTTCCAAACCGCACCAGCAATCCTTGGAATCCGGATTGATAGCCACACACCGCTCATAGATATTTCGCGCCAATTCGACTTCATTAGCCAGGAAGGCGCTAGTACCATACCAGTACTGATAGAAAGCATCGGTGCTGTCCTGCTCGGCGGCGATTTTGAAATCGGGCAAAGCCATCTTGTAGAAATTGACACGGTAGTCAATCAAGTCCTCCTTGGCTTTCTTGAGCGACTTATTCTTCGGATTCGCCTTGATGAGCTGGTCGAGATGACTGAGCGAATCCCGCACTTCCTCTGATGACGCCTGCTGCACATAGTACATGCCGCGCTGATAGCGTATCTGAGCGTCATTGGGGTCGATTTCCAGGATTCGGTCATAGGTTTGCTTTAGTTCATCCTGACGTTTCAGTTTCTGGTAGCAGATAGCCGAATAGGTCAGCGCCCAGATAGCGTTAGCCGTATCCTTGTCAGCCATTTCGTTGTAGACCAAAACAGCATCAGCAAATCGCTCCAGCTTGTAGAGAGCATTCGCCAGGTCGGGCAGCATACCGATATCATCCGGATTTAGCTGGTGGCTCCTCTGATAATGCTCTACTGCCGCTTCCAGGTTTTCCAGGTGCCCTTCCACCATACCGATATTCGTCCAAGCCTCGAACTTGGTCGAATCGAGCAGCAGACTGACTTCAAACTCCTCTTTGGCCTTGTGCAGCAGGTCGCCGGTTATTCGCTCCAGTTTCGCCTTAAGCGAATCATCACTTGCCGTTTTTATTTCACCGGACAAGGAATCGGCCATCTTCAGATGGGTGACGCCCGACTGGAATGTCTTCTCCCACTCGGCGAGGATGATATCATCGATCTGCTCCAGCATTTTTTCCTTCTTGCAACGCTTTTTTATCTTCTTGTTTTCTTCCGCTTCAGCGCGCGCACAGATTTCCCTCACCTTGTCGAACTTGTCAAGCATCTCGCGATACTCAGCTCGTTCGGAGTGAATCAGACCCATAAAGTAGTAGGCCTCCAGCGGATCGGGGTAGTTATCGATTGCCTCCTGCAGACGCTGAGTTGCCGACTCATAATCCTTGGTTTTCTGACCCAGATAGATCTTGGCCGAGCTGATCAAGGCACTGTAAGGCAGCACCCGCTCATCCTTGCCGGCATTGAGGGACGCCGCCAGGATCAGAATCATTGATATTGCCAATAACCGTTTCATCTCTCCTCCTTGAGCGAGTCAGCATGAGTGTCGTGACAAAACCATGAGGTAACTTAGCATAATCAGCCGCCCTTGTCAAAAGGAAATCAGGTTAGATCGGCTACATGCCGTAGCGTACTCGATAGCTGAGCTTAACCTCGCCGTCTTTGGGAACCGGTATCACGAACTCGACAGTCGAGGCATTCTTTTTCTTCCACTCATGGCTGCTGTCAAGTATCCGCCAGTCACGTCCCAACCGGCTGACCACCACTACTTCGACGTCCTCCTCCTTGTGATTACGCAGACTGATCTCGGTGGTGACTTCGCGCACCCGATCACTGATCCGCTTGGAGTCGACGGTCTCAGTCTCACAAACAATATCAAAGGCGTTGCCGACTTTCAGCTCCAGTTCCTCATCTTTCGGCGTATGATCGATAGCATCCTCACCCAGGAATTCCTCGGAACCGTCGCTGTCCAGCTTGGTCATTCTGATCTTACCGGCCGGCAGCGGCATGCCGAGACCATTTTCCTTGGAGTTCTTGAACTTAACAACCACGTTGACATCGTTGCCGCCGGCATGGTAACGGTAGATTTTTTCTACCGGTGTGCTCGCCGGTTCAAAAAGGGAGACCTGCTTGGTCTCATTGTTGGCGACGGTGGTGCGCCGACCGAGGGTATAGAGGTGGTATTCGAAGAATGCCTTTTCCTCAAAACCAGGAGCTTTCTTCATACCAAGAGCATCCATTGTAGCCAGTTCATAAGAAGGCCCGCGACGCAGCGACGGCCGCACGAGGTGGATATCACCCGCAACCAGCTTTAGTTTGGCATCCTTGTAGGTCTTGCCGGAGCGGTTATCGAGTGAGACCCAGCCTGAGAGCCTGATGTTTTTATCTTTTTCATCCAGTTGGGCGACATACTCGGCGTGCCAGTTAATATTGGAAGTCAGATAACTGACCTGAACATCCCGTTTGCCGGTGATATCGCTGGCCACCAGCCATTGCAGCGTGGGCACGACGATCAAACCCTCCGGCAGTTTCGGCGCGGCCACCGAAAGCATCTCACCCTGGTTTATCAGTTTGACGCTGCCGTCGTCAAACTGCAGTACCAGGTATCCGGAAGAGGAGGAGAGATACTTGCCGCTGAGCACATCGCCGTTCTTCATTATCACGTCGATACTGTGGCCGAGATACTTCTGCAGGATTTTTTCCGAGGAGACCAGATCGTATTGGTAGTTCTGTTCGAGAAGCTCGATTTCGCTGCCGCCTGACTTGAGCCGGAAATGAACCGACGTTGGATCAATAGAAGAAGCGACATCGGTCAGATTTAGAGTATTGATACCTTGCTTGAAGTCAAGTGTCCGTCCCTCCTTGACCAAAGCAAGATTTTGGTTGTAGACGGTGATCGCCACCTCATCGGCAGCAAGCGAAACCGCCAGCAACAGGGTAATCAGTCCGGTTAAAGTAAATGCCTTCATTTTCGTTTCTCCTCTCAAACGGGTAAACCTGCCAACTCACTTCCCTAATAAGCTTCTATAACTGTTACAAACCGGAGGGGCAAATTATTCCTCAGGGATATTAGAAATTGGAAAAGCATGAATATCGAAAGCACAAAACTTTCAACCTACAAGATAAAGACCCTGATTTACACGATAGGCGGAAATCGGTGGGGTTAGCACAGTCTCCTGACGATTACCAGTCCAATAGCTGCTCTAAGTTCTTGTTGATGCGGGCGGCCATTTCCTCATACTCGCTCTTTTTCTCTTCCTCCCTTTCCACAACTTCCGGCGGCGCCTGCCTGACAAACTCCTGGTTGGCGAGTTTGCGTTTCGATTTTTCCAGCAGTTTAGCGATTTTTTCCAGCTCCTTCTGAAGCCGCTTTTTCTCCAGGTCGACATCGATCAGACCGGCCAGTGGGATATAGATTTCCGCCGCCGGAATCACCGCTGACGCCGACATCGGCGGCTTGGCGGTATTCTCACCGATAACCAGTTTTTCGATCTTGCCCAGATTCATCAGGTAACTTTGATTCTCCTGCAACGTTTGCCGCAACTGGGTATCAGTGATTTTCAGATGCACTTCGGCACGCTTACCGGGGGGGACATTCATCTCCGCGCGAATGGTGCGCACGGCATTGACCACCCGCTGCAGTTTGGCCATCATCTCTTCCAGTTCGGTATCGATCAGCGAGTCGTCAGATTCCGGGTAGGACTCCTCCATGATAGTCTGATCCGACCACTGCCGATTGTGCAGGAGATGCCAGATTTCATCAGTTATGAAGGGTGCATAGGGATGCAGCAGCAGGAGGATGGTGTTCAACACATAACCGGTGACATTTCGCGCCAGCGTTTTGTCTGTTTCATCAGCATCGCTGTAAAGACGGGTTTTGACCATCTCGATATACCAGTCGCAGTAGTCATGCCAGATGAAATCATAGAGCAGCTTGGCGGCGGTATTGAAACGGAAATTGTGTAGTTGCTCCGATGTCTTCTTCAGGGTATCGTTCAGGCGGGATAGGATCCAACGATCCATCAACGGCAGATCAGTTTGTCGCCTGATTTCGGAGAGGTTGAGATCGGTCTCGGTATCATTGAGATTCATCATGACGAAACGCGAGGCATTCCACAATTTGTTACAGAAATTGCGACCCAACTCGAATGTATTCATGGCGATATTAGGGTCCTGCCCCTCGGGCGTGGCGAGGATCAGGGAAAGCCGCATCGAATCGGTGCCATATTGCTCGATGACCTCCAGAGGGTCGATGCCGTTGCCGAGCGATTTGGACATCTTACGTCCCTGCGTATCACGCACAGTGCCATGAATATAGATATCATTGAAACAGAGTTCGCCCATGAACTCATAGCCCGCCATCACCATGCGCGCCACCCAGAGAAAGATGATCTCGGAAGCGGTGAAAAGCGACCTGGTGGGATAGAAGGCCTTCAGGTCGGGAGTCTGCTGCGGCCAGCCGAAAGTGGAAAAGGGCCACAACCAGGAGGAAAACCAGGTATCGAGGACATCCTCCTCCTGGACTATATCATCGCCGCCGCATTTGCCACATTCCGCCGGTTTCTCCCTGGTCACCATTTCCGCACCGCAGTCCTGACAGTAATAGACCGGAATGCGATGTCCCCACCAGAGTTGCCGTGAGATGCACCAGGGACGGATATTCTCCAGCCAGTAGAGATAGGTCTTGGTCCAATGCTCCGGATGGAAACGCAGTTTGCCTGATTTGACGGCATCAATAGCGGGCTGCGCCAGCGCCTTCATGCGAACAAACCATTGCTCGGAGAGATAGGGCTCAATGATGGTGTTGCAGCGATAGCAAGTACCGACGGAGAGTTCATAGTCCTCGATTTTTTCCAGCAGACCCTTTCTTTCCAGTTCGGTGACAACCTCCTTGCGTGCCTCGAAACGATCCATCCCCTTGAACTTGCCCGTATTCTCGTTGAGAGTGCCGTCCTGGTTGAGGATATTGACTTTTTCCAGGTCGTGACGCTGACCAATATCGAAATCGTTCGGATCGTGCGCCGGCGTGACTTTAACAACACCGGTACCGAATTCGGGATCGACGAAATCATCGGCGACAATAACCAGTTCGCGATCGAGAATCGGCAGGATCGCCGTCTTACCGATGTACTTCTGGTAGCGTTCATCCCTGGCGTTGACCGCAAGGGCGGTATCGCCCAGCATCGTCTCCGGACGAGTGGTGGCGCAGGTCAGGTATTGATCCCGTCCTTTAAGCCGGTACTTAATATACCAGAGGTTTGACTTGGTTGACCGGTGCTCGACTTCATCGTCGGAGAGCGACGTTTGGCAGCGGGGACACCAGTTGACGATGTATTTACCCTTGTATATCAGCTTCTTGTTGTAGAGGTGGATAAAGACTTCCTTGACCGCATTGCTTAGTTGCTCATCGAGAGTGAAGCGGGTGCGTTCCCAGTCACAGGCGCAGCCGATCTTCTGCAACTGACCGAGGATTCTCTCTTTCTTGACATTGACATACTCCGAAACCCGCTTGACGAACTCCTCCCGCCCCAGTTCGCGCCGCGACGTACCCTCTTTCGCCAGTTCCTTTTCAACCACAACCTGGGTGGCGATACCGGCATGATCGGTACCGGGCAGCCAGCAGGTCTCATAACCTGACATTTTTTTCCAGCGAATCAGGATATCCTGGAGGGTATTGTTAAGCGCATGTCCCAGGTGGAGGATATCGGTGGCGTTGGGAGGAGGAATGACAACCGAGTATTTCTCCTTATCGATGGCCTCATCGGCGTGGAAGCAGCCATTCCTGAGCCAGAATTGGTAGCGGCGTTCTTCAATACCGACGGGGTTGTATTGTTTGGCGATCTCTTTATCGGGCATACACAATCTTACCTGTCAAACGAGCGTTAGAGTATAGCTTTTCCGGTTATCTTGTCAAGTCCAATAGTTGATTTGGCTTGAGATCGACTCCTCACTCACGTATATTAATACTTATGAGATCGGCAACGGGGAGTAAAGCCTGAATTGAATGATAAAAACAAGTTATTCAGCAAGTTAGTGGAAGTGCTGCGAGCGCTGCGGGCGCCGGCAGGCTGCCGCTGGGATCGGGCGCAGACAAGCAAGTCGTTGCTGCCCTATATGATCGAGGAAACCTATGAGGCAGTCGAAGCCGCCGAAGCAGGTGACCACGAAAAACTGAAGGAAGAACTGGGCGATCTGCTGCTGCATATCCTCTTCCAGGCGGAGATCGCCGAGGAGAAGGGGCAGTTTGATATCAACGATGTCGTGGTTTCCCTGACTGACAAGATGATTGAACGGCACCCGCACGTCTTCGACGACCGTAAGGACCTGACGCCCGACCAGGTGCGCGAGAATTGGGAGGCGGTCAAACTCAAAAAACGAAAAGAGAACGACTCCAAGAAAACTGTTCTCTCCGGTGTGCCGAAGACAATGCCCGCCCTGTTGAAAGCTTTTCGCGTTCAGGAGAAAGCGGCGCAGTTTGGTTTTGACTGGGAGCGGCTTGAGGATGTTTTCGAGAAGGTCGAGGAAGAACTGGCTGAGTTCAAGGAAGCACTCTCCCAGGACGATCAATCGCGAATCAGGGAAGAGTTGGGCGATCTCCTTTTCTCATTGGTTAATTTCGCTCGCCATATCGAGACCGAACCGGAAACCTGCCTTAACGCTACGATCAGGAAGTTCACCGACCGTTTCGACCTGATGGAGAAAGCCCTGGCCGCCGAAGGAATCAACCTGAAAGAAGCCACCCTCGACCAGATGGAATATCACTGGCAACAGGCAAAGAAGAAATAGACGAGCTCGAACCCGTCATGTAGAACACCTCACCATAAATGGTGAGCCACCTGTGGCACTTCCGTATGATCCCGATGGGGATGAGCCGTCGGATTACCAGGCTTATGGCGTCAAACTTCTTACTCTGACACTTCCTTCTCTCGGTTACGAATTCGGGCGACGTGCGTTCTGATCAGGTCAGGGTCGGTCGGATATTTTTGAAGGACACGTGCCACGACCTCTGCGGAGGCCTCGACTTCCGCTACTACCACATCAGTGGCACCGGCCGCAAAGAGAGCATCGGCATCCAGCAGGTATCTGGTCCTGACGGTGATACGCAACTCTGGGGCGATGTATCGAGCAGCCTTCACTGCTCGTTCGATTGCGGCCGCATCGTTGATAATAATCACGAACTCCTTGGCGTGTGGAACGCCGAGGCGCTCGAGCACCTCTGAGCTAGTGATGTCTCCAAAGTACGCTGGTTGTCCACCGTGACGGGCTCTACGAACATTTTCCGGGTTCAGGTCTGCAACCACATAAGGAATGTTGCCATCTCTTAATGCTAACGCCAAATCAGCTCCGGCCAGTCCATATCCACCAATCACTACATGGCCGCGCAATTCTTGTATAATCTCTGCAGCGTCCTGAGCGGTAGAGACATCAAGAAGGCGAGTAAGTATCCGAATTCCCCCAACGCCTGCCGCGATTCTCGGGGCGGCATTGATCAAGAAGGGGGTGACAAGCATTGAGAGTATCGTCGCTGCCATCAGGTTGCTGGCTAACGAGCTATCTATCAACTTATAGGATACCGCAGTTCCTATCAGCACAAACGCAAACTCACCGACTTGAGCCAGAGCCACAGCCGCTTTTGTGGTGACCCGTATCGGGAGTCGCATCAATACGCCGGTGAGAAAGACCACTGCGAATTTCCCGACCACAATACCGCCGGTCAGAAGTAGTATTAAGACGATACTTTCCATCAAATAATGGGGGTCGAGCAACATCCCCACTGAGGCAAAGAACAGCGAAGCGAACACTTCCCGGAATGGAATAATGTCCGCTAATGCTTGATGGCGATATTCACTCCCCGCGACTATTAGCCCAGCCAGGAAAGCCCCCAAGGCCAGGGAGACACCTGCGCTCGTCAGTATCCAGGCCATCCCGACAGATATGAGGAGAACGGTCATAATAAAGATGTTTCTCTGACGAACCCTTGCAATCAGATTCATCAGCCTCGGGATTATCAGCCGAGCGGCGAGCAAGGTAACCACAATGATTACCGCCGACCGAATCAGAATGGAAACCGGGTCTGAGGAGAGACTACTTGAATCGCAAAGGAGTGGAACCATCAGGATCATGGGAACCACACATAGATCTTGGAATACGAGTATGCCAAGCGTAAGCCGACCATGAGGGGCATCTATTTCACCGCGCTGTTGAAGATCTCTGAGGACTATCGCTGTACTGGATATCGCAGCGACAAAACCGACAAACAAAGCAAGCCCTGAAGCCAAACCCAGTAACCTGGCAACCACATAAACAATAGCAATGCTCAAACCTACCTGGATGATGCCGCCAATGAGAACCGGCTTCCAGAGTCGCTTAAGCCTATCCAGCGAAAGTTCTGTTCCAATTCCAAACAAGAGCAGGGCTACGCCAATTTCGGCCAGCGTTTCTACATGACTGATGTCATTGACAAGGCCAAACCCCTTGGGACCCGCCAGGATGCCGGCGACAATGAACCCTGCTATCGCGGGTAGCTTGAACCGATGAGTGGCTACTACTATGATTATACCAAGGCCAAGAATGACGACCAGGTCTCTGAGGTAGAACAGCTCAGTCATAGATCAATCGGCAGCCAGTTTACAGTGTTATGAGAAGAACCCTTTCTGCGAGTCAGACACATTAGAGCTTCCTCCTGTTTCACTGAGGACTCTACAATGACCTCCGTTTATATATAGTATAGTGTAACTGTATAGGGAATTCAAAGCTCACAAAAGTTTGCCAAGAGTGATATCGGCTCAGCTACTTGACTTAAGCCGTTGCAATACATCGGCCTATTTCTTTGCTGGTGGAGCGTGACACACTGGCTGGCAGGTAGCGTACGGCATAATTGAAGACATTACCCCGAATATCGTGGGCGGCAGACGTCCGGAGGCTGTC
>JAGLUH010000011.1 GCA_023134875.1 Candidatus Zixiibacteriota bacterium | reverse complement strand
CACCTCGCTCAGACCGTATCGGTCAAAGACACCACCACCCCAGTTGCTGTCAGCGGTAATCTTGACATACTTTACTAGAACACCTCCAAAAGCAACTGTTGTATTGTGGGCATAATCCTCCGATCCGCTTGCCTGAGTAAACTCGGTTACACCGCCCAATTGGGTCCAGTTGGCCGCATCGGTTGAATGTTCTATAGTGACGTCCTTTAGGCCGTAATTGATGAGGATTGTACTTCCATTATAGTTCCATACCTGCATCTGATGGAGGTTATAGGCCCTATCGAATTCATATTGGATCCAGGCCGACCCTGGCTCACCAGTGTCGCTGAGCCACATATCTGAGAGAGTGAACGAGTGCTTGTCGTCAGAAAGACCTGAACCATTCACGGTGTTCTCAGGACCTTCATCTGAACTGTTCGAGCTGGAAGCGGTGGCGCCGATATTCTCACTGACTATAGGATAGGAGAACGGCTCGGCCGTGAACTGCCATACACTACCTTTGGATATCGTGTTGTCAGGTGGAGCACCGATATCGTCTACGCGCCAGTAGTAGGTCTGACTCATTTCCAAACGAGCAGTCTGATAAGTGTTCGTACTTTGCGAACCTCTGTAAACTCCAGCAGGATCACTTGTTGCAGTCGCATTATTCACGTCTTCGAAGCTGGTCCCGAAGTATACATCGTGCCTGACGGCATGGAATCCCGGCGACCAGCTAAGGATCACATTCACCGGAATATCTTCTGCGCCATCTCTCGGGCTGGGATTCCACGAGAGTCCCGCACTTACTACGGTGTTGAGACCGGAGAGTCCTACGTTTACTCCGCCTCCTCCGCTGCCGAAGGCTGTAATCCAGCCATTGGCGATGTAACTCTTGATCTTGTCGACTTTATCACCATTGATTACCAACGTGCCGCCGGTAATATCCATTGTTGCCGGTCTGCCGCTGTTTTGAGGATCCATCTCGAAATCGTCAACGGTGATGGTTCCGCCATCTAATTGGACATGGCCGGAAGTAGTGGGGCCACCACTATTACCTCTCCTGACGATAAAGAACGTGCCGCTAACGTTAATTGTACCTCCGCTCATATTTAGCACGGCCTGCCCGCCGTCAGGACACCTGAACATTGTGCCAACGTTTATAGTGCCGCCACTCATATTGAGTTCACCGTACTCACCATTATGAAGCCCCAAAGTAAAAGACTGCCCTGTCGTGATACTTCCATCGGTCATCGTCATATAAGATTGACCAGGTGCATTTCTTGGAAGATACACATGCTCGGCGGTAATCGTACCTCCGCTCATGTCGAAGTATCCGGTTCCTCGGTTGCTAATCCAGAGGCCCGGACCGCCGCCTCCGGTTTGATGAACAGTCAGACTTCCGCCGGTCATAACAACTCTCCCGGTGGAACCGGCAGCGTCCGCTATCCTGACGTTATCAGCCTCAGCCGTCACTGAATCATCAATAGTCGCGCCGGGGTCCGTCTCGATGATGGCGTCGTCGCCGGCTTTGGGAACCGTGTCGCCATCCCAGTTTGCGGCCGTACTCCATAGGCTGTCTGTGCCGCCACCATCCCAGCTTATATCCGCCGCCGAGGCGCTACCAGCCAAGCCCACCAAAACAACAAGGATCAACCGCACCAATTTCTTAAACATAGTACACCTCCTCAAACAATTTGACCGCAACTATAGTTCTTGCCTGGTTGTACGCCATGTCCCGCGATCATCAAGGTACAACATTCGCATGTTATGATTGTTGTCTGATGTTGTTGCTGTTCTTGCCGTCCAGTTGGCGGCCCTCCATGTGCGCAGGTCATCGCCCGAGCTTGCGTGCTCTAAGACTCTTAACGATAGCACAATGAGCAGTTTGCTGTCAAGCTGTTTGTCCAATTGTATCGGGTGTTTGGTCTGGTTTGGCTATCAGTAACCTCCATACATAGGTGGTCCACCAGGAGTCCGGCAATTGGCAGAAGGACTGCCAGCCATCAAAGACCGGCCCTCGGTCGATACAGCCTAATGTCGTCGAAATACATCTTGCCCGCGCCGCCCGGTACTGTCGCGTTGCCTTTGGTTCCCAGGCCAATAGCGATCCGGTCCACATTGGTCAGATCGATGCCCTGGTCTGCAAACGTCTGCAGCGGCACCACCCACTCTTGCCACGTGCTTGACTGAGCCGCGTTGGGATTGTCGTTGTATTCCACGATCGAGGTTCCGGACGCATCGGTAACCGCTATGTACATAGGCTCGGCGGAATTGGCCGGATCACCCCTGAACCACAAAGACAATTCTTCAACGCTACTGGCAGTCCAGTCTCTCGGAGCAATTAATGTCAGTTCCGCTTCCGAATACTTCGCAAAGTTCTGCTTGTTATTGTCATAGAACAGAGGCATTGACTGGCGGCCACCGTGAACAATCACCTCCTCAGTGAACGAAGACGTGGCTTCATCGCCTACTGCCGAGCCGGTTCCATTGCCCAGGTAGGCCGACTCATCATCGTGCGCCGCATAGCCCAGTCCATCTTTCCATGCCCACCAAATCTGGCTATTTCGAGCGTCATAACCCTCGAAGTCATCCACAACAAGGAAATCACCCGTGGTAAAACTCCAGACATGGCCAACCCATGGGCTGCCGGAGTCGAGATCATTGACTTCGTCAACACGCCAGTAATATGTGGTATTCCACTGGAGTTCTCCCGGCTCATAGCTCTCCGATCCCAGGTCTCTGCTGCCTACGTATTCGGGCGAACTCGTGTCGGCGTTTGCCACTGCTTCGGCGTCCGCGCCGAAATAGACATCATGCCGCGAGGCTTTGTAACCGGGACTCCAGTTTAGAACCGCCGTGTGAGTAACATCGATTTGTCCGGTACTCGGTTTGGGCCTGTTGGCTCTCAGGGGCAGTTGAAGCTGGCCCGGTCGGATCATTGTCCTGTCGCCAAACGGATCTATCCATTCCAGCGTGGCCAGCGCGCCGGAATTGTACTTGTTCCACTCTATCACGAGGGAATAGCTTCTTCCTGCAACAAGTTCGATACCTTTTGACGTGTATTCCGGATACGCTCCAGAGTTCGGCCACCTTTCAATGATCAGCCTGTCGTCGAGCCATAGTCTTCCGCTGTTGTTCACATTTATGGCAAAGCGATAAACGCCACTGTAGGTCACGTTCAGTTCGGCTGACCACCTGGCCGAGTATTCATTTGTCGGGATTCCCTCGGCTGGTGAGTTGGTGCCCTCAACGTCTCCATCGGGCCAGGAGAAGTCAATCATGGATTCCGTGCGAACCACGACAGGCTGGCCGATCAGATCCGGGTTGTTGAAGTATTCGGCCTTGACACCGTCGCTGGGTCCGCCCGAGGTGGTAAACGTCCAGACGTTGCCCTGATTCACAGTCTGCATTGTCGTATGCTCATCGACGCGCCAGTAATAGGTTGTTTCTTTGTCGAGCAAACCGGGTGCGTGTGTGTTCTGGATAAGACTGCCAACAAATACACTCGGATCGCCGGCTTCAACGGCTGTCTTGTCGGTGCCTAAGTAAACATCGTGCGTTGCGACGTTCATACCGAGCTGCCAGGAGAGTTCGATTGTGTTCGGATCGACCCATTCTGCCCCATCGCGGGGTCTGGGATCATATGCCTCGACCATGGCGGCGGTGAAGCTCCACACTTTACCGGCCACTATTGTCCCATCCGCCTGGGTCTCATCGACTCTCCAGTAGTAGGTTTGGCCGGGGACGATAGCCTCCTCAGGCAGGTAGAACTCAAGGTCTGTTTCTTCTTGAAGATCGGCCTCGGTCAGGTTCGGGTCCGCTCCAAGATACACTGCGTGTGATGAGGCGTCCTCACCTCCGACCCATTTCAGGAAAAGGAAGGAAACACCCTTTGCGCCATCTGCAGGTTGAGGATCCTGTGCTTTTGAAAACAAAGAAGTGTTGCCCATCATCAAATCCTGCACATGTGATTCGGTAAGGTCGCGCGCGAAAATCATGACTTCATCAATTGCGCCTTCGAAATTCTGGTCGTTTTGATTGGGATTCTTCCCGATGTTCACATTGAGACCGTTTAGATCTATGCTTCCCACGTGCGGCGCCTCGCCTTCGAGGTTCCCGTCCACATAAGTCTTGAGCACACTGCCGTCATACGTGCCGACAACGTGATGCCATTCACCGTTGAATGAGTTGTCTATCGATATTCGCGTTGCGTATGGGCCGCCATCCCAAATGGCGAATATCAGAAGATTGGTTCTGTGCTTGAACTGGT
>JAGLUH010000109.1 GCA_023134875.1 Candidatus Zixiibacteriota bacterium | reverse complement strand
TTGTCTGCCAATCGATGTCCTTTTCGGTCAGTTCACACCCGCCCAGGCGGGCAAGAACCGACCGAACGATGTACTTATGAGACAGCGGAGAAATGGTTCCTGACGACTTGGACGATCAATCGCGAATCAGGGAAGAGTTGGACGATCTCCTTTTCTCATTGGTTAATTTCGCTCGCCATATCGAGACCGAACCGGAAACCTGCCTTAACGCCACGATCCGCAAGTTTACAAACCGTTTCGACCTGATGGAGAAAGCCCTGGCCGCCGAAGGCATCAGCCTCAAAGAAGCCACCCTCGACCAGATGGAACATCACTGGCAGCAGGCGAAGAAGAGGGATACTTCACCATAAATGGTGAGCCACCTGTCCTTTGAATGATTGCGTTTCAGTCCTTGTGAATGTACATTATCACTTAGGTGAGGCTACAACGCTTTGACCATGATAGTAGGGTTAGCTACGGAGCCTACCATAGTTAAACAGCGGTGCCATTACCAATTGATGAACTTGTCGTTTTGTAAACCCACCTGGCGCTTCGCTGAAGGGGGCTACGGACTGATTCAAGAGGATTGTGGATAGAAATGGAGATGTTAATTGGTATATTAGGAACCTTTATTGCAGCGGTAGCAGTATACTTCAAGTATAGACAGTATAAACATTCGAAGCAAAATAAGCGAGTCGATTTGTATCCGCGCAGAAGAGCAGTCTACGATGCAATCATGGGATTCATTGCGGGCATTATCCAAAGGGCTAATGCAGACTCAAAGGAAGCTGCTGCTTTTCTTCACAATACAAAAGAAGCCGATTTCTTGTTTGGAAAGGAAATCAAGGAGCACATCAACGAGCTGTATAGAAAAGCAAAAAGATTGCAGCTTCTCGAATTCAAGCTTGGTCAATTACCGGTTGGAGAAGAGCTATCCAAGATGGTCAATGAGGAAGACGAGCTTCTTGAATGGTTCTCTAAGCAGTTTGGTGTAACAGAGAAGAGATTCAAGAAGTACCTTAACGTTAGCTCAGCTGGATAGCCGACAACTGCTAGCCCGCCTGGCGCTTCGCTGAGGTAGGCTACCGGCCTCTTGACTATTGTTTGAGATTTGATTTCTTGAGTATATGTGTGGACGATATGCGCTTGCCCAGGAACATGAAGCTATGAGAATCCGTTTCGGCTTCATAGACGATCTCACATCACCATTCAGACATAATGCTCGATATAACATTGCACCATCTCAGACGACTCCGGTAATTATACAAGGTGAGCAAAGAGAGCTTTGCCCGATGCGGTGGGGTCTGATACCTCCATGGTCTAAAGACGCTTCAATAGGAAATAAGCTTATTAATGCGCGTTCGGAAACAGTTTCAGAAAAGCCCAGTTTCAGAGATTCCTTCCGAGAGAGACGGTGTCTTGTGCCGGCGACAGGATTCTTTGAATGGAAAAAACAGGCGGACAAGAGAACGAAACAACCGATTTTGATTAAGGTTACCGACCACGACATCTTTGCGTTTGCCGGTCTTTGGTCTATCTGGAAAGCGCCGGCAACGGGCAAAAAGCTTCTCACTTACACGATTCTCACTACCGAACCGAATGACTTCATGAAACCTTTTCACCACCGAATGCCGGTGATTTTGATGCCCGAGACTGAAGATAAATGGCTTGATATCTCTTCTAAGGCGGGCGTGCTTAAAGAGCTTCTTTCCCCTTACCCATCAGCGCTTATGGATGCCTATCCGGTCTCCGCTATTGTAAATTCCCCCCAAAACGACATTCCGGAATGCGTTGTCCCACTTGGAGATAGCACTTTGTGATTCGTAAGTGATTGATAAGTGCGTCTCAATTCCTATCGTAAGCTGTATGGCAATAAAAACGCATACCGTAGGGCCCAGGCTTTCGGTTTGTGTTCTTGCTCCTGTTTCTGCCGGATTTCCGTCGGCTGCTGGCGACTACCTGGAAACTCGGCTTGACCTCAATGAGCTTCTTATTGCACGACCCGCATCAACTTTTTTTGTCCGTGTTCGAGGCGAATCAATGGCAGGTGCAAGGATACGAGATGGTGACCTTCTTGTTGTTGACCGCTCTCTTGAGGCGATAAGTGGTGACATCGTCGTTGCGGTTGTCCACGGGGAATTCACGGTGAAGCGGTTTGTACGTACAGCCAGTACGATGTGTCTGGAGCCTGCCAATAGTGCCTATCGAACTATTACGATTGATGCTGAGAGTGAAACTGAGATTTGGGGTGTTGTAAGCTATGTCATCCACAAGACGCGGTAGACTTTATGCGCTGGTCGACTGTGATAATTTCTATGTTTCCTGCGAGCGTGTATTCCAACCGCACTTAAAGAATCGTCCGGTTATAGTGCTTTCAAACAATGACGGCTGTATCGTCGCTCGCTCCTCTGAGGTTAAAGCACTTGGGATCAGGATGGGGACTCCCTTCCATCAAGTAAAAGACGTCATAGAGCGTGAGCACATCAAAGTGCTTTCGTCCAACTATACTCTGTACGGCAACATGTCTCAGAGAGTAATGGAAATACTGGGCGAACTGGCGCCTTTTGTCGAGGTCTATTCAATTGACGAAGCGTTTCTCCTGCTGGAAACCAGCGACGGCAAGACGTACGGCGAGAGAATAGGCACGACCATTCTCAGACACACCGGCATTCCGGTAACCGTAGGCATTGCACCAACGAAAACTCTGGCTAAAGTCGCTGTAAAATATGCTAAGCAAAGAGGAGATGCTGACCGAGTTGTCGATTTAGCTTCACATCCGAAGCCCGATTCTTTGTTGTCAAAGATTCTGGTTCAGGACGTGTGGGGTATCGGTATCCGTATAGCGGAATGGCTCTACGAGCGAGGCGTGAACACGGCGCTTGATCTTAAAAATATAAACGATGAAACCATAAGAAAGCGGGCAGGCATAACAGGTGTTCGTGTGGTATACGAGCTCCGGGGAATTTCGTGTATAGACCTACGTCCCCTCTGGGCACCGCGTAAAGGCATTACATCCTCTCGTTCCTTTGGGCGGTATGTAACATCGCTCGATCAACTCAAGGAATCTGTAGCCACACGCGTAACGAGGGCGGCTGAGAAGCTAAGAGAAGACGGCTCAGTTGCAGGTCTCTTGTCAACTTTCATCACAACCAACGTTTACTCAAAGAACCCTCGATACGCTAATACGGCCTGCGTTACGGTAGTTCCCCCGTCAAACGCTACACATGAGCTCATTCGACTTGCACTGATTGCAGTTGAGCGTATTTACAAATCAGGCTTTAAGTACATAAAGGCAGGCGTCACACTCACTAACATCACGCCTGCTTCACAGCGGCAACTGGATATTTTCACCCCTCGTGATATTGGGTGGGAAGAACGTCTCTACCGAGCTGTTGACCACATAAACCATAAGTTTGGGTCAAAAGCGGTACAGCATCTGGCGTGCGGTATTAACCAGGGCTGGGCTATGCGCCGTGACTATCGTTCTCAGCATTATACCAGTTGCTGGGAGGAGCTCCCCGTGGCAAAGATATCCTAAGCAGGCTGCTGAACTGCCAGGTCAGCCGTGGCGAAATCAGGTTCTCTCTTACACCTTTTCCCGTTGAGTTCGGCAACCACCATCACGACCATCGCGGCATCATGGTGCACCAAGGGGTACACCATGCACGCGACAAGAAACCAGCAGGCAAAATCAGGAGCGCAGGGCTCTTGACCGACATGGCTTGAATTTCGCAGGAGGTCAAGCCGGCCGCTTGACGATTCACTCACTGAATCGATACCTGATTAATGTCCAGATCGCTTCGAGACCGTCACGCCAGTTGATCTTCTTGCCTTCTTTCCTGCTACGGGGATAGTAAGAGATCGGTAGTTCCACGATCTCGATTCCCTGCCTGAGAACCTTGGCGGTAACCTCGGGACAAAACTCGAAACGTTTGCATTGCAGAGGAATACTCTTCAACAGGTCGGCGGCAAAAACCTTGTAGCAGGTCGGCTCATCGGTCAGCTTCGACCCAAAGAGGATATTCGTGATCCAGGTGAGCAGCTTGCCGCCAAGCTGGAAAGTCTTGTAGGAGAATCCATTGGCCTTGAGATTGCGGGAACCGTAAACAACCTGAGTCCGGCCCTCGATGATTGGCTCAATCAGGGCCCGGTAGTCATTGGGGTCATATTCCAGATCGGCATCC
>JAGLUH010000108.1 GCA_023134875.1 Candidatus Zixiibacteriota bacterium | reverse complement strand
GTGCGTCCAGTCGGGCTAATCTTGGCATATATTTACACTTATCACTTTCCTAATAAATTGTCAACTTAGAATCTTAAGGGCGTCCCTCTCTCTACGTCATCACTGCCGGCCTTCAGCGGTAGATCGACTTGCCAATCCGGGAAAGAATTTCCGGAATCGCCTCGATCTGTTCCCGATCCTTCTGTTGGTCGGCAGGCAAAAGATCGTCCCACGGAACCAGGCACTTGTTGATCTTGCGCAAACGGTCGGTCTGCGGTCCGTATTCCCACCCTGCCAGCCAACGTTCGGCGCACCAGCGGGAATGTTCCATCTTACAAAGCAGCAAGAAATCATCCTCGGTAAATCTGGTGATCGCCTCTCTGCCGGCATCCTCAGTTGCGGAGTGATAACCAAGGGCGCGCAGCTTTACCTCGATATGTTCGGCAGCCTGGCGGTTCGAGTCCTTGAGGGTATCACTCAATTCTTCCCAGGCGGATTCATCGACTCCTTCCCGTGCACGGTGGGCGCGGTAATTCTCATGGAGAGCGCGGGCCAGAATGTCTTCACTCTCACGAATGATGGTATCCCAGGTCAGAATGTCTTCCCGCATGCCAAAGGCATGGACTCTCGCCCCCAGGCCTGTTCTCCTCACCTCCTTTGAAAAAAGAGCGGCAAAGCCCTTGCGGGTGCGTTGATAGATGAGGACTTGAGCGCGCCGGCCGCCAACCGCCTTGGCAAGCGCAACGCCCTGGCAGAAATTCGTTGTTTCATCGTCGTCGCGGCAGAAGGCATATGTCACCAGGGCATCACCGGGTGGAAACAAAGCTGTCAGTTTGGCGATGACAGTGTGATCATCCTTCCAGCAATTGTCAGGGAAGATATTCTCAAAGCTAACGTCACAGAATTTTTCCAGATTCGGCTGATGATTTCGCAGTTCAATGCGGCATCTTTCCGGGTCCGGAGCCACGATGATGAGGCGGAGCTGCTTTTTCTTTTCGACCGTGTTGGCATGATGACCAGTGCGGGCGGCCTGAAGCGCCATGCTCCATCCCATCTGCCCGAACCCGACCACGACCAGGCAACCCGTGGTCTCGTCATTCTTTCTGATTGGCTCAAAATCAAGGGGGTGGATGCGCAGGGCCTGCCGGGCTGCCGTATCCCAGTGATGCAAATCATCAAGGTTCACGGAAAAGCTGGGACAGGATGGCGGGAAGACGTTTTCCCTGCGGAGAAGTTCCCGGAGACTGATATTCTGCACAAGCAGGCGGCAGGTCAGAGGTTCCAAGCCGGCGGGTCTTTGCGCCGCGATTTGGCCGGCAAGAGAGGTGATCGCCACATTGGTCCTGTCATCGTCACAAGTGGCAATAACAAATTTGGCCCGGTCGATACGCGCCGTGCGCAACATGGCCGGATCGCAGGCATCGCCTTCCAGAACAAGAATGCCCTTTTTCCGTGCTGCCTCTAAGGCGGCGGGCTTGCAGTGCCTCTCGATCGCCACGATGAAACAACGGGGACATCCATCAAGCGCCAGACGAAGCCCGAGATCCCCCAGACCGCAGATGACCACGTGACCCCGCCGCCAGGGGAGCCGCAACTTCAACAACAGCATCTCGTTATGGAAGATTTTCATCACACCCAGCAGGACGGCATAAAAAAGGAAAAACGCTCCAATATACCTCCCCAACTGCAACTGCCAGGGGATGGAGCGTTCCAGGAACGGCGCATCAAGCTCCAAGAGCTGAATCGAGTGATAAAAAACGGACCAAATGTCTGGATCTGGATGTCCTTCGTACTTCCAGTAGCCATAACAGCCGAAGCCCAAAGCAGTCAGAGCGAGAATGATACCCAGCCATAATCGCCAGCTCGAATGGCTCTGTCCTCCTGATGCGTTTTCTTCTGTTACGTTTGACATGAGTTATCTCAGGTTTAAGGTATAAACATTTAAGCAGTTTTTGATTCTTTCCCCAAACAATCTGGAATGGTTCTGTGGTTTAGACTTCG
>JAGLUH010000107.1 GCA_023134875.1 Candidatus Zixiibacteriota bacterium | reverse complement strand
CGGTCAAGCCGCCCATAAATGGGTTCTATTGCGCTTCGCGCGCCGTCTTTCTGATTCGTCATTCCTGCGAAAGCAGGAATCCAGTAACCTATTACCGAACATGGATTCCCGCCTGCGCGGGAATGACAAAGAGGAGGCGGGAATGACACGCAGGTTGATGGAAATTGCTGTTTCGTCTATTGTCCGGGGTTTTTCAACAAGCTGCCGGAGACAGGTTTAGCTGCCCGGCAACTGCTATTCCAACAGCGGGTGAATAATCTTGTTGATTGGGCCGACCTGTCAGCTACCTTATTTACCTTATTATAACAGGATCGCTATTCCCGGCGGGGCAGTGTTGACCCGTTCGTCGTCGCAGTTTCCAGGGAGGAAAGCGTGGACTCGAGTTTCGTACTGGCAGCCTCGTTTGTAGTTTATACCGCCGGTATTATTATCATCGGTATCTATTCGACCCGGCGACGCAAGCGCACCGAAGATGATTTTGTGCTGGCCAATCGTGAGCTGGGTCCCTGGGCGTCTGCCCTGTCGGCCTCAGCCAGCGCCGAATCGGGCTGGGTAATGTTGGGGCTGGTGGGTGAAGCCTACCTGTTTGGCCTGTCGGCTTTCTGGATCGTGCCGGGCATTGCCGCCGGGTACCTGTTTAATTGGTTTGTCATAGCGGAGCGTTTGCGCCGCAGCACCAAAGAGTCCGGCGTCGTCACACTTCCCCAGTATATATTGAGCCGTTTCGGCGGTGATTCGGTGCTGCTGCGAGTCATTCCGGTGGTCATCATCACGGTCGCCATGCTGGCTTATGTGGCCGCCCAGATGAATGCCGCCGGAAAGGCGTTCGACGCCGTGTTTCACCTGCCCTACTGGCTGGGTGTCCTGATCGGCGCCGTGGTGATTATGACCTATACCGTTACGGGAGGATTTCGCGCCATCTGCTGGACGGACATTATCCAGGCCAGTTTCATGTTTGTGGCGCTGATCGGCATGCCTTTTATCACGCTGTCGAAAATCGGCGGCTGGGATGCGTTTGTCACCCAGGTAAGCGTGATCGATCCCAACACTCTTACCTGGGCCGGTGGCAAGATCGGCTTCGGCATGCTCGGTTTTGTAATAGGCTTGCTGGGTATCGGCCTGGGCTACCCGGGTCAACCTCACGTGCTGTCGAGGTTCATGGCCATCAAAGACAGCCGGTCCGTCAAACGAGGCGGCACCATCGCGATCTCCTGGATGGTGCTGGTGTATATCGGAGCCGTTTTCTTCGGCCTGTTCGCCAAGGTTGCCTTCGGAGTCATGGATGACCCGGAGCAAGCCCTGCCTCGTGCGGTGGGAGAGTTCCTGCCTCCGATCCTGGGCGGCTTTGTGGTGGCTGCCATTGTGTCGGCTATTTGTTCCACGGCCGACTCACAACTGATCGTCGTTTCATCGACTATCTCCCGGGACGTACTGCCCCTTCGGAGCAAGCGCCGGGATACCGGGAGCTTTGAACGGACGCAACGGTTGGATCGGCTGGTTCTGGTGGTCCTAGCGGTGTTGTCGGTATTGTTCGCATTGTCGGAGAACCGGGTGATTTTCGAGTTTGTGTTATATGCCTGGTCGGGACT
>JAGLUH010000106.1 GCA_023134875.1 Candidatus Zixiibacteriota bacterium | reverse complement strand
CTTTTGACGTCTCGCCGACAGGCGAGAGATAAGTTGTCAAAACCGCGAGGGTTTTGACCTACACGGGGTACCCCGTCCGTGCCTTCTAAGCGAGAGGCGCCAGTTTCTTGCCGCTCAGCTCTTGCCGTACCGCCTGAGCAATCGACTTCAGGGTCAGTGGCTTCTTGACAAACGCGCCGGCCCCCAGCTTCAGCGCTTTCTGCACTCTTTCGCTATCGGCATAGCCGGACATGATAATCGCTTTCTGGGAAGGATTTATCTCAAGCGCTTGTCGATAAGTTTCCGCGCCATCTATGCCGTCGGGCATAATCATGTCGAGAATCAGCAAGTCAGGCGACTTGCTCTTGACACAGTTGACAGCCTCTTCGCCACTCTCAGCCGTTTCTACTCTGTAGCCGAGTTTCTCCAGAAGGTTGCGGGTGACGTTCCTTTGCTGTTCATCATCGTCAACCACCAGGATGCTTTCGTCGCCCCCAACGATCTGGTCTGTTGTGGGCGTTGCCAGGTTTTCCCTGGTGATCGGAAAATACAGGTAGAACGAGGTCCCTCTGCCGGGGACACTATCGCAGTCAATGTGGCCGCTATGATCTTCAAGCACAGCGTGGACGACGCTGAGACCAAGTCCCGACCCCTTCTTCTTGTCGGTTTTCTTGGTCGTGAAGAAGGGATCAAAAATCTTGGGGAGAACGTCGGCGTCAATACCGCCACCGGTGTCCGTGACGGTCAGCTTGACATATTCCCCTCTGGGAATGCTGGTTAGTTCACCTTGTTTCTCATCGACGTAGAAGTTCTCCGTCCTGACCGTTAATCGTCCCACATCCTGCATGGCGTCGCAGGCATTTACGATCAAATTGCTGACCGCCCGTAGCAACTGCGATCCGCCTCCCTTGATATTCATCAGGTTAGGGCTGAGTTCCTTCTCGATTACCAGTTTGTCTGGAACCGGACGTATCTGCTTTATGGCGTGCTCGACAATTTCGTTCAGGTTCATCAATTCCAGATCATAGTGACCTCGCCGACCGAGTGTCAACAGTTCCTGGTTGATATCGCACATCCGTGATGCCGCCGTTTCCATATCCGTCAGCATTTGCTGAATGGAACTGCTGTCCGGGACTTCCTTCTTGATCAATTCCGGGTAGGCCATCAGCGGCCCGAGCAGGTTATTGAAATCATGAGCTACCTGTCCGGCGATCCTGCCGGCCTCCTCCAGCCGCTGGGCGCGCCCGGCAAACTCCTGCAGGCGCTTGAGCTCACTAATGTCCGTGGCGACCGCGGCCAGAAAGGCGGGGTTACCATTACTGTCGTTGACAAGAACGCCGTTCATGAGAGTCGGGAACTCAGACCCATCCCTGTGCTTGTGCCATACTTCTACAGAACTGTAGCTTCCCGTTCTCTTTGCAGTCTCGTATATTTTCTTGACAGTCTTCATCTGTTTCTGTGTGTGAAATATGGCCAGATTCTGACCCAGGAGTTCCTCCGGCGTGTAGCCGTGCATCGCGGCAAAGCATTCATTTATGTATACGAAATCCCCATCCAGATCGAAAATAGCGCAGCCATAAGAGGCATTGTCCGATATCGTCTTGAACTTGCGGATTTCTTCCTCCGCCTGCTTGCGCTCGGTGATGTCGCAATGGCTCGCCAGGTGCGCGATGATGTTCCCTTCATCATCAAGCACTGCTGAAGCGGATACTGCCATCGGGAAGCGTTCGCCATTCTTTCTCCTGCCGATCAGCTCACCTGTCCAGCCGCCTGCCATCGTCGCCTTCATTGCCTGTTCCAGCATTGGCATCTGATCTTCAGGGTAGATGAAGGCGATCGGCCTGCCTACCAACTCTTCCCTTGAATAGCCAAACATTTCGATAAACGCTTTGTTTGCATAGGTAATCCATTCGTCAAGATCGCCCATAGCCAGGCCGTCAATTGAGCTGCCGACAGCCTGCGACAGTAACCGCAGTTGTTCTTCCACCTGCTTACGCTTGGTGATATCGACAACGACTTCAATTGCTCTATCCACAGTTCCGTCCGGATTTGGAAGTGGGGCCGAAAGCAGTTCATAGGTGCACCCGTCAGCACCCGTTAATACGACGCTTTCCACCTGCTTGGTTTCTATCGCCCTTACCATAGGGCAGAGGTCGCAAGGTTCCTGCAACCCCATGTACTTCTCGTAGCATAATTCCCCAGTAAGATCACCGAACCTTTCTTTCAATATCCGGTTTTGAAATAGTACGTTGTAGTCAATACCAACGATATCAATACCGACTCCCGTAGCCGCCAGTCCATCCACCAGGCTTTGCAGCTTGTCTCTCTCTGATTGCAGCTTTCGGTTGAGACGGGCCACGGAAAGCGCGAACAGAACGATCAGAGCCGCGGCAATGAGAGCGCCCAGAAACCAGGGCAGGTATTGCCAAAGCACGTCCCGAAAAGCCACCTTG
Organism: Candidatus Zixiibacteriota bacterium; assembly: GCA_023134875.1. Lineage (GTDB taxonomy): Bacteria > Zixibacteria > MSB-5A5 > CAIYYT01 > CAIYYT01 > JAGLUH01. The sequence goes on along the minus strand of JAGLUH010000106.1, from coordinate 6,297 downwards.
CCATAGTCCTTGTAGGGGCCAACGCGAAGATACTTCAGGCACTCACGCACTGACTGGTAGTTTTGAGGAATTGTCCAGCCGGCGCATCTTGCCGCCCTGGCGGCCCGGCTCTCCGGTGACATTTTCAATAAGGTGGCGGCGACTTGTTCGGCCAGTATGTCGGGTGTATGCTTAACCTTTGCCAGCGGCCATTCCGGATACAGGCGCGTGAAGTGGAGAAACGAGAAGAAGCAAGTTTCTCTGTTGGTGTGATCGTGAGGAAACGTCCAGAAATCATCCAGACAGATATTGCCTTCCGAGGCCATTCGTTCGAGGGCGTCGGTTCGGACACAGCCGGCGTCGACTATACCGTCCCGCACGGCGTAAATGACTGCATCATGGGTGCCGCCAAAGGTGAGCTCCTTGAAGTCGCGATAGGGGTCAATGCCATGCTCTTTCAACTCACGCCACGATGTCCTCCAACCGCCAAAGGAAGTCTCCTTGACAGCCATGAAGGTCTTGCCTTTGAGGTCGTCGAGTGCCTTTATGTCCGCACGCTCAGCCTTGCAAAAGACCACGCCGCCAAACACGGTGTAAGCCTGGTCGAAGTGCAGGTTTTTCAGCGTCAGGATCCGGCTCGCTCCGTACCAGTATTCCAGTTCCACATAGAATGATGAATTAGCGTGGATGAAATCGACTTCCCCAGCTTCGACGGCAGAGTAAACCTGCTCAAAATCAAGCGGTACAATCACAAAGCTCTGGTCGGGAATTTCTTCGGAAAGATACTCAGCGGTGGGTGTCCATTTTTCCAGGCATCGCTCAAAGCCTCGCTTGGCCAGCACGCCGATTTTTACCTGGCTGTCCTCTGCCTGGACGGCGTTCCCTGCGACCAGGACAGAGGTCGCCATTGCCAGGATCACGAGAATCAGAAAACCGTGACCCAATCCGGTTCTGCCGATACCAGGCCTGCCGCGCGCGCCCCCGGTTTGGCCGTTTGCCGTGCTGTGTATTGTCATGTTGCCATTCAGCCGCTTCTAATTAGGTGATCGTTACGCCATCTTAAAAGCGATCAACTAAAACTTGAAGCGGGTTTACCCTTTTTGAGTATCTATCGGCATTGAGCTATTCTCTCTTTAGCCGAAGTTTGTTTCATTTATTGGCGATCGGAAGTTGGGATTGTCACGCTCCAAGAGAGACTATTCAGCCTTCGTTCTGGGGAGGGATATCCTCCCTTTTCCGCGGCTTAATCAGGCGCGGCAGACCGATTACCATCCAGGTAAGAATCGGAACCAAGGTGGCGCCGAAACGCAGTGAGAATACATACTCCCAGATCAACAGATACTGTTCCGTCTTGGTAATATGATACTCACCCTGCCGAGCCAGCTTATCCAAAACCGCCAGTTTACCCAACATTGTCTGCATGTAAAGCCCGAGGATTTGTCCGGCAAGAACAATCAGCCATCCCAGAAAAAGATAAACCAGTTTCCTCCGCCACCCGCCAACGGGAGTGGCAAGTATCAGCGCTACCCAAATAGGAAGGGAAAAATGAGCCAGGCGTGAACCCCAGATCAGCCCCACCGGCATACGCCTGCCGGAGGGCTGCGACCGCGTCCGGATCGTAAACTCGATATGCCCCTTGATATTTCCCTCATCAAACTCATACCGGCGCGTATCACCGGTGATCGGATTGTAGCCGCTGACAACATTGGCGACAGCACAGAGCATCCTGCTATAATAGGGCGCCAGAGGTTTCATTGCCTGGGTAGCCAATATATAAATCGGCAATACCAAGAAGACAAAAAGATAAATACGTCTGGTGCGATTATCGGTTGACGACTTTATCATACCAAATCAGCCAGAGCAGGCCGCCGACAAGGATAATGGCAAACTGCCAGATGGTCTGATGCGCCTCCTCAAACCATTCCGGCTTATAGACCACCAGATAGAAGAGGGTCAGCACGCGAATGTTATTTACTATGAAGAGAGCGATACTTCCAAAGACAATGCCGACCAGCTTCTTCTTCCAGCCTGTCGGGTAGGCGACCACTCCGGCCAGGAAAATAATTATCGCGTAGACGCCGTTGCAGCCTTCCTTGATGTCGACCGAACCCAACTGCTTGGCGGTTACCGCCGTACCGTTAGCGATTGCATTGGTTCCCAGCAGTTGCAGTGTTCCGGCGGAAGTGACGGCAATCCATTCGTTCAAGGGATCAAGGAGTGACTGCTGCCCCCAATCAGTAATCAGCACCGAGAAAGCCGCCACCGCAAATATAACGAAGAAAGCATAGCTCTTGAGAAGGGTCAGGTTTGCCTTGAAGAAACCGGAACACTTCTTTGAGTGCGGTTGCTTCTCTGGTTGCTGTTCGCTATTTTCTTCTTTATCAGTCACTTGGGAGAGTTGATTTTACTCTGATCAGATTTTCGTTAACTTCCATCATCTCTTTTACTTGCACAGGAATATAACTCTGAGCACCTGTTTTTGTCAACAGTAAATCAGAGAAAGGGATGCTGAACTACATCGTTGCCTGGTTATCTCACCATCTCGTAACGAAGTAATTTCGGGTCTTTATTTTGTCGCACAATCGCATAATATCTTATAAGTCTCCGTTCGCTACGCTCACTTCGACTTACCGGTGCCCAACCATTCTTGAATCCTTCTTTCTCCATTCTCGCTCAGGTCGAGCCGTTCCGGCTTTCCCCGTGTCAACAGAGGGATACCTTTTAGCTTCCGTTTCCCAGCATTTAAACCTACGGGCTTGACAAAAAGCTGTTTTTTGTTAAATTATCAATAGTAAGTTACCGCCAGTAACAGGAGGATGATTTGCGAAAACTGAGTGTTCTTTTTCTTTTGGTGGCGCTGTTATTGCCGCAGGTTGCCGTGGCCCAGGATGGTGGTGGAGCCAAGGTATACATGGACAAGAAAGAGCGCGTTTTCGATTACGGCTGGGCTCCAAGCGGAAGTGCGATCTCTCATAGCTATTTCCTCTTCAGTCGAGGCACCGACTCCTTAAGGATTCTGAAAGTACGCCCTGGCTGAGGCTGCACCAAAGCTCCACTGTCGAAGACGGTGGTCGCTGTCGGTGACAGCGCTAAGATCGAACTGAAATACAAACGGGTCGGCGGCAGACAGGGATACTACACAACCAAACAAGCTACCGTGACCACTAACGACGCCTCAATCGGTAATTTCCAGTTGGCGTTCAAAGTCAGAGGTTATTCTGAGCCCGATTCTACCCATCCGATTGTACTCTCGGAGAAATCACTGACTTTCAACGAGGAGAATCGTTCCAAGAAGGTAAAAATCAAGGTCAAGAATGTCTCCGATGAAAAATTGAAGATGAGGCTGATCAGTGTTCCGCACGGTTTCCTTGATGTCGACATTTCCGGCAAAAGAATCAAGCCGGGCAAGACACGCGATATCAAGGTCAAGATCGACAAGCACTTCGAGGGGGTGAACTTCAAGAAGTCATTTACTATCGAGCTTAATGACTCGCTCAGGACACGTTATACGATTCCCGTGGTTCTGGAAAAGAAGGAAGTGGTGCGGGCGCCAGCCAAGGCGAAAACGGGCACCAGGACCAAACAGAACTTTCCGGCAAACAGGGGCGATTCAGACAAGTAGTCGCTGAAGAATTTCTTCCAATTGATCGTGGAGCGTCCTGCCTTAAACTGGCCGGACGCTTTCTTTTGCAGGTAAACCTACCCGTCGCCTACGGATGTGGGCGGCATTACATAATATGGAAGGGGTATAAGTCGAGCGGACAAAGGCCGCCTAACCTACGAGGCTGGGTGGAGTGCCGATTTAGAGCTTCAGCGTCGGGAAGCCGCGTTTTGCAGGATCAGCCCATTGGCGTTGTTTATACGGGAGCGTCTCCAGGAATTGCCATAGCCAACCGCCGGCATGCTGTCCCTTCTTTGCTGAAAGGCGACAAAAAGAGATTCAAGGGGTGAGCCGGAAACCCGCATGGTTCTGAGCGCATCCAGGCTGGTGGCGCGATAATGGGAGCTGGGACCACTGACGCCGATGATATCATCGTAGATTCGTACAGGCTGAGTATGTCTGGTGGCGGAAGTATGTGTTACTTTCATCGGTTCGACAGAGGTATAAGCCGGCACCGATTCCGTGGGATTGAGTGACGTGTGATCCGGTGTGAGCACCAACACCGCAACCAGGGCACAAACTGAGACTGCCGCCAGCGCTGAAAGCCAGCCCAGGCGGCGACCAAACAACGAACGTGGTTCCGTCGGCAGGTAGCTTTCTGTCGGTCGGCTCTGCTCGGCGTAGATTCGATTGAGAAGCTGTAGATTAAAATCCTCCGGAAGCGATCTGGTCGGCAGCGCCCTGGCGGCCATCAGAATTCGCTCCGTGAATTGCTTCTCTTGTTCGCACCGTTTACAACTTTTTATATGTACCTCCAGTTTTTCTACTCTATCGGAAGAAAGGATACCCTCACAATATGCTGATAGGTAAGATTGAACCTTTCGACAGTTCATAGCACTCCTCCATCCGTGGCCGCAGCCGTTTGCGTAAAATCGACCGCGCGCGATTCACCCGCGATTTCACCGTCCCCAGGGGGATACTTAGAACCTGGGCAATTTCTTCATATGAAAGACTGTCAACATCTCGCAGAATAAAGGCAGTCTTGTATTTCTCCGGCAACCTGCTGATCTCATGGTCAAGCAATTCCTTCAGCTTCGGGGATGATTCCTTCTTCTCCTCCCGCGAGGGTAACTTGTCGGCGAAATCACCAATATCGAAAAATCTGAATTTCTTGCGTCGGCGCAGCTCGTTGCGAGCCAGATTGAGGGCGATGGTGTAAATCCAGGTAGAGAAGGCGTAGCGGAAATCATACGACTGTTTATGCTGCCAGACGCGCAGGAATGTATCCTGAAGCAGATCGCGAGCTTCATCCTCAGAACTCAGCATCCGGTAAAGCATATTGAACAGGCGATCTTTGTAGCGGTCAACCAGAGTGTTGTAGGAGACCATCTCTCCCTGCTGCACCTTCTGCATCAACTCCAGATCAGGCAACTTATCGCGGCTGAGCATATATATCCTTCCGTATTGGGCGAATCCAGCAACAATCTACCATAATCTACACCCAGAAGCGAGCATTGTTCCGAGAAAAGTAGCGCCCGAGCCTTTTGCATGTATCGGCTGATGACCCCAGTCGTTAGAGCAGCCGGACATATCCCAATATCAGCTTTCTATTTATCCCGCAAAGGGTTGGGACTATCGCTCTGCTGAAAAGGTTTTAGTTGAAAACGAAATCCCCGCGCCGTATGTTCTACCTGATAATGAAAACATATTTGGTCTTCCACCGGCTGGATCAACCGAATTGGTGAAGGGAATAATTGTTATGGATGTAGCTGAAGCGATAAAAACAAGGCGATCAATCCGCTCCTACCAGAACGTACCGATTGAAAAGGAGAAGATTGAGAAAATCCTGCAGGCGGCGCAACTGGCGCCATCAGCAGGCAACTACCAGAACTGGCGTTTCGTGATGGTGCGCAACAAGGAGACAATCAAGAAGCTGGCGGTAATCTGTGCCAACCAGTCATTCATTGCCGATGTGGATACGGTGATCTGCTGCTGCGGCACTAAACCCGACCACGTTATGTCGGGCGGGGAGAAGTCCTACTGTGTCGATGTGTCGATCGCGATGTCTTTTATGATGCTGCAAGCGACTGAGCTGGGTATCGGTACCTGCTGCATCGGCGCCTACAACCAGGCGAAGGTAAAGACGCTGTTGCGTATTCCGGATGATGTCCGGGTGGCATCATTACTGACGTTTGGTTATCCTCATTTTACACCGGCGCCGACCGATCGCAAGCCGCTGGCGGAAATCATCGCTGTCGAGCATTATCTCCAGCCCTATCAGTAGAAGGATCAGCCGAACTGAGGGGATTCAACCTGCGGTTACTTTTAAGGATGCTCACCAGGAAACCGGCAGGCGAGCCTTTTTCAACCCCTGAAGGGGTTGTTAGTTTGCTAACATCTTCGTTTCCGCAGGTTTCACCTGCGGCTATTTTTGTTGATCCCCTGCGGGGATTGTAGGAACCGGCAGGCGAGGAGAGGCTGTCCCAAAAGCCTTATTATTGCGAGGAATCCGGCAACCGCCGGATTACGTGGCAATCTCAGACTCATTGATCGCCAAGTACTTGAGATTGCTTCGTCCGCCTACGGCGGACTCGCAATGACCGCATTTAGCGTTCATACTAACTTTTGGGACAGCCTCAGGACGACTGCCGGCCACAATATGTGATGAAAAGCAGGAGATACAGCGGAGGCTTATTCTCAAGTTTTATTTGACGTGG
>JAGLUH010000105.1 GCA_023134875.1 Candidatus Zixiibacteriota bacterium | reverse complement strand
TTGATATTGACCATACTGCTGGTATTCTTTTCTCATGCCCCGGCACAGGAGGAACAGAACGCCCGCCAGATTTACTCGTATGACAATCTGCCCCCGCGGGAACTGGTCGATTGTCCTACCGCTGCCAACCTGCCTCGCGCCAGTTTTGATTTTCGGGTACGCACCACCTCCAACGGCGGGTTGATAACGCAGATACATATTGGCCTGCATCGTCGATTCAGTCTCGGTCTCTCCTATGGCGGCGAGCAGGTGCTCGGCGAGGGAACCGCCGATTGGTATGAACATGTTACCTTTATGATAAAATACCAACTGGTCAACGAGACAATTATCACCCCCGCTTTTACAATCGGCTATGACGGTCAGGGTTCCGGTCGCTATTTTTCCGATCTTGACCGTTTCATGTACAAATCAAAGGGGTTCTACCTGGTAGTCTCCAAAGGCTACCAGACCTACCAGTGGGCGTCGGGGCTGCATGTCGGGATCAACTACTCCCTGGAATCGGACGGCGATAACGACGATGATGTTACCTTCTTTTTTGGCGCCGATCTCAGCTTGCAGAATGACCTGCTGCTCGTCGCCGAGTATGATCTCGCCCTCAATGATAACATTGATGCGGAAAGCTATATCGGCGAGCACTCCGGCAAGGGCTGGGGTTATCTCAATGTCGGCCTGCGCTGGATTTTTTCGGAACGGCTGGAGCTGGGTCTTGATTTCCAGAACCTGTTCGACAATCGCCGCGATACCCGTTCCTTCACGCGCGGTTTACGGATTACCTACCTGGAGTTCTTTTAAGTGTAATGTCAAGCGGGCAGGTCGCTTGATCTACTTAATTCGGATTGTCACGCTCCAAGAAATCGTGACCTCGGTTGCTATAAACAGCTTGTGCGCGGCGCGGCTCTTGACCTGCTCGCCCACAAAGCGGCTCGAACAAATTAATCATGAGGGCAGAGCACGCTCTGCCCCTACTCCAGTTCTCAAATCGAAATTGCAAGGACATCGACATACAGACTGGATTCCCGCTTGCGCGGGAACGACGTGGTTGATGGCAGTATCCTTAGGTTTTTCAGTTCCCCTTATACTTGTCATCCCCGCGCAAGGGCTTGTTGAAAAACCCTTGCGAGGAGTGAAGGGCTTAAGACCTGAGCGACGTGGCAATCTCGAAGTTGTTTATCATCAGTATGTTGAGATCGCCGCGTCCGCCTGCGGCGGACTCGCGATGACAAGATACGGAGGTTTTTCAACAAGCCCGAACGCGGGGAACCAGTAAGTTGGCAAGTGGGTGGACTATTTGATATGCAAAACAGCTTTCGCGCGAATGCACTACGACGGGGGGAAGAACCGTTTCCAGCGAGCGAATACGTCTTCGAGGTAATCGCCTATCCTGGCTTTGACTTTGGCAGCCAGTTCCTTGCCCTTTTCAACATCAAAATCAGGTTCACCGCGACCCTCATCGTCATACAGGAGAACCGAGCCGGGGATGGGATAAACATCGGCGCCGGAAGTAAACCGGTAAGCCAGTCCCGGATCATAGCTCTCTTTATCGCCATAGGCGGGGTTGATCGACATGACAAAACCGGTCTCATCACAACCGGCATGGCCGCCCGGCCCGCCGTAAACTTCAGCAGTCACGTCGGCGCACAACTGCCACCAATGAAGCACCGCTACCTTGATATTAAATTGCACATTGGCATCGTGAGCAACAGCTTTCAACACTTCGTTGTTGCCGCCATGCCCGTTGATAATAATCACCCGATCGAACTTCTTGTGCCCCAGTGAGGCAAGAATGTCAAAAAGATAGTTGTGGAAATGCTCCGGCTTGATAGTAATCGATCCGGGGTAGCCGTAGAGTGATTTGGTAATGCCATAGTGTACGCAGGGGGCACAGATAGCGTTAAATCTTTCCGCCAGATACTCGGCGATAGCAATGGGGATTAGGTTATCGGTTCCCAGCGCCGCTGAACCATGCGCTTCGATGGTGCCGACCGGAAGGAAAATGAGATCGCATTGAGCCGGGACGACTTCGGCCACCTTCTGCCAGGTCATCTCCTCTAACCGATACCAGGCCATCAGGTCTCCTCACTTTGGAATTTACGGATCAACTCCTCCAGCACTTTCTCGGTATGCATAGCCGATCTCTCGTCACCAACTATGCGAAAGGCGTTAATATCGCGCGCCAGGAACTCAAGATCACCAGGCTGGCACAGGTTGTACCATAGTTCCAGTTCCTCCCAGTTCAGCTTGTCCACGCAAGCCACCTCCACCATCTTGGGGTAGATACGTTCCTTGTCAGACCAGTCAATCTTTTTGAAGAGTTGGGGAGTCGGACTGCTCATGCCGAGCAGGTAGAAGCTCCCTTCCAGTGTCGGCCCGAAGACAATATCCTTCTTCTTGAGAACAGTGTTGGCGTTTTGCAGCATTATCTTGGAAATGGAAGGCGTAACACAGTCGATCAATATCACTCTTTCATAGCCGAGGTCAAAGCAGCGGTCGATTGCCACCGCCATATCCCGTGAGGTATCGGCCTGGCCCTGCTCCCACAACCAGCCATCCGTCTTATCAAGTCGGGCCCGTTTCTTCCCCCTGAGTACCCTTTTCAGGGTGTTGATCGCTTCGTCAACTACCTTCTTGATGTTGCCCTCGGGGTAGGAGATAATCACCTCAAAAGCGCCCGCTTCCAGGCAGGTGTAGATCGTATCTTCAACAAAGGCGCGATAAAGAGCATTGGCATCACTCGTGTCCAGGGCATCGGAAAAATGCGACTGCACCTGCTCTCGATTTTTATCTTCGAGAAATATTATCAGGGCGGCGTCTTTGTCAGCGGACTTCTTTACCATCACTTAACGTAAACCATGCTGCCGTTGTCTTCTCCGGCTGAGAATATACACCTCAGTAGAAAGAAGTAAAGCGATTTGGCGCACTAATGGTGGTTTTTTCAGGTGGCGGTGTTTACCTTCTC
>JAGLUH010000104.1 GCA_023134875.1 Candidatus Zixiibacteriota bacterium | reverse complement strand
TCCAGCAATCATAGTTTGCACTTCCTGTATATCTTGTCAACGTTACGGAAATAGTGATTCAGGTCAAAGCATTCATCAATTGCCTCCGGTGTCAGCCAGCGTTGGATTTCACGGTCGGCGGCAATCAAATCGGCGAATTTCTCGGCCGTTTTTCCCTCCCAGGCGACCATAGCGTTGCGCTGCACCAGGCGGTATGCCTTCTCGCGCGAACCGCAGGCTTCTGCGAGCTTCAGCAACAGCCGGCCGCTGCATACCAGCCCACCGGTAAGATCGAGGTTTTTCTTGAGGTTGTCTTTGTTGACAATCAGGTTGCGCATTATGTCGTTGAATTTCCTAAGCATGTGCACGATCAGGATCGTAGAATCAGGCAGAATCACCCGTTCCACCGAGGAGTGGGAGATATCGCGTTCATGCCAGAGGGGAATATTTTCCAGGGCGGCGATCAGATTACCCCGCAACACGCGCGCCAGGCCGGAGATATTCTCGCAGGTGACCGGATTCCGTTTATGAGGCATTGCCGATGACCCTTTCTGTCCTCGCGAGAAGCCCTCCTCCATCTCCCGCACCTCGGTTCGCTGCAAGTGACGGATTTCGACAGTGAACTTCTCCAGTGACGCGCCCAGAACGGCAATAGCCGACAGGAACGTGGCATGGCGGTCACGTTGTATCACCTGGGTTGAAATCGGCGCCGCCTTGATTTTAAGTCGTCGGCAGACCGCCGTTTCAACCTTCGGATCGAGATTGGCGTAATTACCCACCGCACCGGAGATTTTCCCCACCGCAACCTCGGCAATCGCCGATTTCAGGCGCGCCTGATGTCGCCGGAGCTCCTCATGCCAGAGCAGGAATTTCAAACCGAGAGTGGTCGGTTCAGCATGGATGCCGTGAGTTCGTCCGATTGCCGGTGTCATCTTGTATCGGCGCGCTTTCTGCCGAACCAGCTTGATGCTCTCTTTCAATTCCGCCATGATGATTCGCCCCGCCTCCTTGAGGGTGACTCCCAGGGCGGTGTCTAGCAAATCAGAGGAGGTCATGCCATAGTGCAAGTATTTGGCGGCGGGGCCGACATTTTCCGATACCGATGTTAAAAAAGCAACGACATCATGCTTGACTTTTGCCTCAATCCTGTCAATGCGAGCGACTGAGAATTTCGCCTTGCGCGTCAGCGTGCGAGAGGCCGACCTGGGGATTATACCCATCTCCGCCTGCACTTCAGCCACTGTCAACTCAACCTTCAGCCAGGTGGAAAACCGATTGTCGTCAGTCCAGAGACGACCGATTTCCGGCGTGGTGTAGCGGGCAATCATCGATTCTTGACCTTCTCCCAGTCTGCCAGGAATTTCTCTAAGCCGATATCGGTAAGGGGATGTTTCACCAGTTTTTCGATCACGGCAAATGGCATCGTAATGATATCCGCACCAATCATGGCCGCATCAACAACGTGAAGCGGGTTACGCACCGACGCCACCAGTACTTCAGTGTCGAAACCATAATTGCCGTACATGGTGACTATCTGTTCCACCAGGTCCATGCCCTGGTGCGAGACGTCATCCAGCCTGCCGATGAAAGGCGAGACAAACATCGCGCCCGCCTTGGCTGCCAGAAGCGCCTGCGTCGGTGAAAACACCAGGGTCATGTTGACGCCGATTTCATGCTTCTTCAGTGTTTTGGTGGCCTTGAGACCCTCCAGGATGCAGGGTACCTTGACAACGATGTTCTTGTGAATCTTGACCAGTTCCTGCGCCTCTTTGACGATGCCGTCATGATCGGTGGCAACGGCTTCAGCAGAGACGGGGCCGTCGACAATCTCACAAATCTCGCGAATAATATCCTCGAATT
>JAGLUH010000103.1 GCA_023134875.1 Candidatus Zixiibacteriota bacterium | reverse complement strand
GCCGTATCAATGAAGAACTTCATCTACTCCTCCGTTTAAGAATACTTAACCCTCGTCAGATACAAACCGTCAGGCGGCGCCGGATACTTCGCCCGACTTTCGCTTTGATTGAGTATAATGTTTTCCCACTCGGTTTTCGACATTTTTCCTGCGGCGACCTCAATCTGCGCTCCCACCAGGAACCGAATCATCCGGTGCAGGAAGCGGTTGCCGGTAATTTGAAAATATAGCTTCCTGCCATCCTTTCGCCAAGTGGCTTGTTTGATCAGGCAATGGTTGGAATGTTTGAGTGATTTACGCACGCAGAATCCGGAAAAATCATGATCGCCTGGAAGCATCTCGGTCAGTTTGGGCAGCACCCTAAAATCGATCACCTGCGGGCAAAGCCACCATCTGTCCACCAGGAAAGGTGATTTACCGAAATAAATCTGATACCGATAGCTCTTTTCCAGCGCAGCCCGACGGGCATTAAAACCAGCCGCAACCTGGCGCGATTTTGTGACCATAATGTCATGGGGCAGCTTCGACTGGAGAGCAAGCCGAAAACGATCGGCAGGTAGCGAGGCGTTGGTCCTGAAGTTAGCAAAGAACTGCTCGGCATGAACGCCGGCATCAGTGCGGCTGCAGCCGGTGAGCGCAATCTTCTCACCAGTGATCTCAGCCAGAGCATTTTCAATCACCTCCTGAACCGCCAGACCGTTGGTCTGGCGCTGCCAGCCGGAATAGTTGGTGCCAACAAAGGCAAGTTGCAGAAGGATATTTCTCATAAGCTTAAAGCTGCTGTCATTGACACCAGCAAAAGGAGAACCACGCCAAATAGATAATCCCTGCCGCAGAGGACTTGGCGACCATGGTAGGTTCGTTGCCGCGCCACTCCCCAGCCTCTGACCGTCAGACAGTCAGAAAGGATGACCGAGCGCCTGATTGCGGCGACTGTCACCGGCACCAGCAGGGGCACGGTTCGCCTCGTTCGGGCAACAATACCACCGCCAAAGAGAGCGCCGCGTGCCTTTTGTGCCATCTTAATCTGATGATATTGCCTGAAAATCTCCGGAATAAAGCGAATGGCGATAAAAAGGATCAGGCCGATATCATCGGTGGCGACACCGATTCTTTTCAGCGGGGACAGGATACGCCAGAGGCCAGCGGCGAATTGATCGGGAGTAATTGTCAGGCTGAAACAGAGTGCCGCCAGCATGAAAAGGCAAATTCGCCAGCAGAAGAGGGCGGCGTTGCTTGCGGCGGTCTCGGTAATGGCGAGACCAAATACCGTGGCGATTTCCTTTCCGGCTTTCGCTCCCAGGGCTAAGTGCAGCAACATGGTGACAGCGACCATGACGGCAGTCGGCAGCAACAGTCGTTTGATGCGCACCGCTTCAACTCGAAGGAAAACCAGCCAGACCAGCAGCGCCAGTGAGATAACCAGGTACGACCGGACGTTCAGGGTGAGGGCGATCAGGATCGCTGCCAGCAGGAAAGCGGTGATCTTGAGTCTGGAGTCGATATCACTCACCCAGTTGGGTGACAATGAACCTTGTTGGAAGGGCAGATAGTGCATACTAATACCACAACTTAGACGGGAGGAATATAGAGAGACGCTGTAAGGAAGTCAATTGCAATGAATCTTAAGGAGGACGGCAGAACAACAACCTACGGCCTGGTCTTCGGCTTGCGGTGCAACTGTGCCCGGTAAGGAAACGAATAACCGCATTGGGGGCAGCAGGCAAGCGGGCACTTGCCCTTATCCGCGCAGAATAGACAATTGTCCATCTGATCGGCAGTGAAGTGATGACCGCAGAGAGGGCATCTCAATTCAGATTCTTCGCTTATATTTTCCTGCTTACTTGACAAATATCATCTTCCTGGTTGTAGATTCATTACCAACCGTCAGTCGGTAAAAATACACACCACTGGCATTGTCGCCGGCGTCAAACTTGACTATGTAGTTCCCGGGCGCCGCTGACCCCGCTGCCAGGTTGGTCACCTTTCGTCCCAGCAGATTGAAGACATCGAGAGAGAGCGACTGACCCGTCATCCGCGAACCTATTGTATAGCTGATTATCGTGGCCGGGTTGAAGGGATTAGGGTAGTTCTGGCCAAGCTGGAAATGATATGGCAGGGGGATGATGGTGATATCATCGGCAACGGGGGTGGGGCTATTTGCCCGCAGAAAGTCGAGAACGCTTGCCATCACCTCTTCACGGGTATTGTAGTCATATAATGTTGCGGTGTTTATGATACCCTCGAAACCGAAGCCGAAAAAGACCAGCCGATAGCCGGCAGTAGTCGCATAGATACTACCTGCCGTCATTCCCCCATTCCTATAGGTGAATGGCCTTTCAGCGGTGGATGATGTCAGTTCAAACCAGTCCACCGAACTCTGGTTGCCGGCGCCGTCCGAGCCGGTTATCATTAACTGCAAACTATCACCGACATCGTTCCCCGGCACACCATCGACATGATAGTGCTGCTGTGATGAACCTTTGAACCTGACCTTGAGGTAACCAAGCAGGAAAGTTGAATCCACCGTCAACCGTAATTGTTCGGCGATATCCTGGCCACTCAGAAAGAGACGCCCGTCCTGATCAAGATGATTCTTGAGAAAACCGACCTCAGCGGCGGACATCTGATCGCCGCCCTTATCGCCGGTAAACCAGATAATGTAAGGGTACTCAAGCTGCGTTACGCCCGGCGTTCCTGATATAGCTATATCCCAGTAGTCGTAGGGAAGATACAAGCTGTCCAAAGCAGAGGTGTAATAACTGCTCCGATCTATTTTCCCCGCAGCCGGACTGTCATCGGCGTCAACCAGCAGAATCTCCACACCGCCGACAAGCCGGTATTCTGTGGCTAGAAAGGTGTCCGGCGATGTAGCAGTGGTGATTGTCAAATCAAACTGAGCATTCACGGGTGTGATATCGTAGTCGATGGTGAAATCAAAAGGGTCATTCTGGTTGCTGTACTCCCAGCCGCTGGGCATCATGCTGTAGCTTGCCTGACAGATGTTGAAATTCAAGCCGGGTACCGGTGAGCCAAGAGTAGCCGTCACACTCAGAGCAGTCTTCCAGAGGTTTTTGATGGTGTAGACAACTTCAATACGCTCACCGGCATCAAACGCACCGTCATTGTTGCCATAAGTTGAATCGGAAAAAGAGAAGTCAAGGACGACGATATTCGGTCGGCTGTAGGTAATGTCAAGATTACATGTTATCGTCTTGGCGTCGTTGTCTTCACGGATATCCCAGACGGAGACTTCATTGATCTGATTATCGACCGAATTAGTGTTGGGAGTTGTCAGGCTGGTGAACTCAAGACCAGCTCCATACAGACCGGGAAAAGGATCAGTCTGATCTCCCCGGTTCACGGCGTTGTCCAGGTCAAATAAGCCATCAGCCTGTTCCAGGGCAACGTGCAGATGCGAATTGTAGTCAAGATCGTTCGATCCAGTCAAATTATCATCACAATGCCAGATCAGCAGTCCGTGACCGGGCAGCCCCTGGTCGAAACCGGTTGGCTGCCGGTTTTCTATCAGGAAATACTCCTTACCGCCGCCGGTGGGGAGTGTGAGGCGGTAACGCACGGAATCGTAAGTTGCGCTGCCGAGGACGACATCGACAAGATTGCTGCCGACTGTGATGGTCTGACCGAAAGTCCCGTAGATGGCGTCAAGTGTCTGTTTGCTCCAGGCAGTGAGACAAGCCGGTCGCCTGCCACCGCCGTTCCAGGAGCCGGCACCCATCAGGCCCCAGTTGCCGATCCCTTCGGATATCTCGCTGATATCGTAGAGATCAGGCAGGCCGAGAGTATGGCCGAATTCATGACAGTAAACGCCGATCCGAGCAATAGTGCCAAGAACTTCTTCCGGCTCGGTGGAATACTTGCGCACCGTAACGCCATCAACATAGTAACCGCCTGATATCTGCCAGGCATGTGACCAGATATGCAATGTGTCGTTCGGCGAGTTTATCTCCTCGGCGCCCGGGCCGGCATGAACGACGAAGATACCCTCCACCGTGCCATCGCCGTTATTGTCGTACAGCGAGAAATCAACGTCAGCATCAGCAGCAGCAACGGCGTCACGCGCCATCGTCTGCGCGTTGGGTTGAGCAAACTGAGTGCCGTATTGACCGCCATGATACTCGGCGTAGGTCAGTGGCAGGCGATACCAGCCAACCACATCTCCCTCGATAAGCAAACGGCCATAAGAGTTCTCCAAGTAGAAATCGGTAAGGCTGCCGAACTGCGTTGTACCGCGGGAGAAAAGGATTTCCTCAAAATCCGCCGCAGTAGCGCCGCTCACCTGGCCGCCATCGGCAGGATTATCAGAGAAATCAACTAAGATCACCAGCACACGCAGAGTAAGCGTATCTCCGGTTGCCAGCGATGACCGGTCAAGTTGAAACTTTGGAGGCTGCAATTGAAAGGCGCCGCCGACGCGCATCTGGTGAAGTTTCCGCGATAGTTCATCCAGCTTGCCTTCAGCCCGATATTGTTCGATCACGTGTGGAGCCGGAGCCACCGCCCAAGCCGTAGAACCAATAACAAAAAACAGACTGACAGCAATTACCGTCAGCAGAAACATGTCAGTCCGATTCATTAGTTGTCCTCCCAATCCTCTCTTGCCCCCTATTCCATACAATATAGCTTTCTGCCCAGCTTGCTTCAACTGCTATTTCAAGAGAACCATCTTGCGTATCTGCGAGTTGCCGCCGAACGTAATCCTATAGAAGTAGACTCCGGAAGCGACCGGCTGTTTATTGCGATCAGTGCCTTGCCAGGTAATTACCTGCCGGCCGGCGGTGGCACCGGTAACTTGACGGTAATCGACCAATTGACCCAGCATATTGTAAACCGCAAACCGGTAATCACCGCTTCGGGGAAGGGAAAACTCAATAACGGTTCCACTATTGAAGGGATTGGGAAAGTTCTGACTCAACGTGAAAAGAGCGGGGAGGATATTGTCTTCATCAGACTCAATCGCGGTGACCTGATTATACTGCCACTCACCGCGCGCCAATGCCGACTTCACCTGCTGCCG
>JAGLUH010000102.1 GCA_023134875.1 Candidatus Zixiibacteriota bacterium | reverse complement strand
AAGCCGGGATGTCATACGAAGATGCCCTCAAAAGGGCACAGGAGCTGGGGTATGCCGAGGCGGTGCCGGATGCCGACGTGCTGGGCTGGGATGCTCTGGCCAAGGTGACGATCCTGGCCAACGCTGTCTTCGGCTCCCACGCCAAACCTGACAGTTTCCCCTGTCAGGGAATAACCGGGATAACCCCCGACGCCATTGCCGATGCCAAATCGCGCGGCAAACGTTTTAAACTGATCGGCAAAGTCTGGCGCGATGGCGACCAGGTAAAAGGCAGCGTGGCACCCGAAGAAATAGACCTGACCCATCCTTTGGCGGGTATCATGGGGGCCAACAACGCTATGACCATCTCAACGGACGCTCTTGGTGACGTCACCATTGTCGGACCGGGCGCCGGACGAACCGAAACCGGCTACAGCGTGCTGGTTGATATTATCCATGTGGGAGGCAAAAAATGAAGATGCTGCTGGACGGTCGCTGGGTCGACCGCGACAAGACTATCGACGTAAACGATCCCTATGACAACTCATTAGTCGATACTATTCCGGCCGGTTCGAAACAGGACGTGGAGGTGGCCCTGAGCGCTACCGTCAAAGGTTTTGAAATAACGAAGAGAATGACCGTTTATGACCGGGCCCAGGTGCTATACAAGGCGGCCGGGCTTATTTCCGGGCGCCTGGACGAATTTGTCACCGTCATTGCCCGTGAAGCATCAAAGACAATCAACGAAGCCCGCAAGGAAACATCGCGGTGTGTCAACACCCTGACGATAGCAGCCGAGGAAGCCAAACGGATACTGGGGGAAACTATCCCCTTTGATTCCTTTCCCGGCGGCGAGAAGCGTCGGGGCTTTTATTACCGCTTCCCGATCGGCGTCGTGTTGGCGATAACGCCCTTCAACGACCCGCTTAACCTGGTGGCACACAAGTTGGGTCCGGCTATCGCCGCCGGCAACGCGGTCATACTTAAACCGGCTACCGTCACGCCATTGTCGGCCATCAAGCTGGTGGAAGTACTGGTGGAAGCCGGACTGCCGCCGCAG
The DNA here is from genome assembly GCA_023134875.1 of Candidatus Zixiibacteriota bacterium. GTDB lineage: Bacteria > Zixibacteria > MSB-5A5 > CAIYYT01 > CAIYYT01 > JAGLUH01. The sequence goes on along the minus strand of JAGLUH010000102.1, from coordinate 1,029 downwards.
GCAATCCAGCTCATTACCGGCTATGGTTCCCAGATCGGCGATCCGCTGGTCTCCGATGAGCGAGTGCGCATGATCTCTTTCACCGGTGGGGTTGAGGCCGGCAAGCAGATTGCCTCGAAAGCGGGCATTAAGAAAATCGGCATGGAGCTCGGTTCCGATTCGCCGGTGATCGTCTGGAAAGATGCCGATCTCAAACTGGCAGTGGCGTCATGCGTCTCCGGCGCTTTCTGGGCGGCCGGCCAGAACTGTATCGGCGTGCAGAGGCTGCTGGTGCATCGCGACATTTACGATCAATTCACGGCTGATTTCGTGGCACTCACGAAGAAATACCAAATCGGCGACAAACTAAAAGAAGAAACCGACATGGGGCCGATGATCACCGAGACCGAGGCTAAACGGGTCGAGCAGTGGGTCGCCGAGGCGGCCGACAAAGGCGCCAACGTCCTGACGGGCGGTGGCAGAAAAGGTGCGCTGGTCGAACCGACGGTGCTGGAAAATGTCCCCGGCGATGCTAAAATCCACTGCGAGGAAGTCTTTGGACCAACCGTGAACCTCTACCCGATAGACGATCTCGACCAGGCCATCGCAGATGCCAATGCCCTGCCGTACGGCCTGCTGGCGGCAATCTTCACGCGTGACCTGGAAACGGCCTTCAAAGCAGCTTACGAACTGGACTGCGGCGGCGTCATGATCAACGACTCGACCGATTACCGGCTGGACTCCATGCCCTTTGGCGGCGTCAAGTACTCCGGTCTGGGTCGGGAAGGGTTGAAATTCTCGCTGCAGGAGATGACCGAACCGAAAGTTGTCTGCTTTAATCTGCCGGGGATGTAATATCGTTTGTTTGTTGTAGTGAGTCACATCGCATCATGCTTCGACTCCGCTCAGCATGACTGATACATGAGGGCATGTCCAGAACTATGACGGCATGTCCAGAACCACGAGGGCATGGCTAAGGTATGAAATAATACACATAATAGTATCGCTATGTCACCCTGAGCGGACAGGCTGTGTCGCAATGGGGTTTTT
>JAGLUH010000101.1 GCA_023134875.1 Candidatus Zixiibacteriota bacterium | reverse complement strand
CTTACCACGTCCTTCATCGCCTTCTCGTGCCAAGGCATCCACCGTATGCTCTTAGTAACTTGACCGAAATCCTAAAAGCTCAAGTTCTGTAAGCAGCGTCTTTAAAAAAGACACCGCACTACTTCTGATATTTGGTTTTCAAAGACCGTTACTCCCCACCTGGTGAGGAGGCTTAAAACACCAGCTCTATTATAAAGGCTAATGTTGCCGATATCGTCATTGGAGATGATCGGGATCGAACCGACGACCTGTGGCTTGCAAAGCCACCGCTCTCCCAACTGAGCTACATCCCCTCAGTATTCGTATCAAAAAGAACTAATCAGGCGCCGACCCGGTCCGCGCCGAAACAAATAACTGTAGAGAAAAAGATGCCCAGGGGCGAACCCCGCAAGGCACAGGCTCACGTCTCACACAGCCCAATTATATTATACGGCTTGTGAGAGTCTGTCAACACATATTTTTAGTAAAAACGAAAAAAACTCCTGTTTCCAATATCGACCGGTATCGGCAGAGAATTTAGGTGGCAGGCGCAAATGCGCGCCTGATCGGCTGTTGGCTCAAGAAATGGAGCAGACGAGACGTCTGCCGCCCACAAACAAACAGGATTGATTCGAGTTTGCGAGACTGCAAAGAGAGAATTTTAGCGAGCGGGAGGAATTCAAATGGGCCTGAGTGGAGTTGAACCACCGACCTCGCGCTTATCAGGCGCGCGCTCTAACCAACTGAGCTACAGGCCCAACGTTTTCCCCACGGGGGAGCTTTAAGTTAAGGTAAAACCGTCTGCTGTCAATATGTTTTTCAGGCGTAAGGAGAGCTTTCCATTGCACAAAAAAAGATCGTATCACGTCTATCATGGTGACGGCAGCAACTCCCGATCAGACTGGTTTCTTTGGCAACCGGTAGGAGTTGCTGCAATCGCCCGAACGCGCGACCCCATCCAGGGGGTCTTGTCATATCCCTCCACTCACCCAACAAGTCTGCGGATTGCCTGACCGCAGGCTTTTTTTACACACGCCCTACAGCGCTTTGAGAAAGTCCTCCCAGGGCGTCGCCAGCAGTGTTTCCGTGGTGGTGCGTCCGATGGAACGGATAATCATGACCGCTTTCTCAATCTGTGCCGGATCATCCGACTCGACAATGTCGACGACATCATAGCTGCCCATACAGCCATAGCTCTGAACCCATTTGACATCAGGACATTCGGCGTCCAGCCTTTTGCGAACATCGGTCGCCAATGACTTCAGTCCATTGGGCGAATCGAAGGCGGTAGCGGATAAGCTGCTGAGAATGATATAAGTTGCCATTTTCCCTCCCGGAATCTGCATAGTGACATATCAAGCGAACCGGCCGCCTGATCTACATAACTTCTATCCTAATAGTTCGTACAGAATGAATCGATTCTTAATCCCAGTTTATCGCCAAATAAGAAAACCGGCTCTTCTCGGGCCGGCTTTCCCAATGGTTTATGTTGACTCAACGGTTAGCGTGTCAAAGCACGATGATGGTCATATTAATAGTAGCTGTCTGACCTTCAATGGCCTGGAACTGAGTCAACTGGATGTTATTCGGGTAAGCGCCCGATCCGTACCAGCCGAAGAAGTCATTTATGGTGTAGCTGGCGCTGTTATCATTGTCCTTGAAATAGTCAATGAAGTAATTGCCAGGGACAACGTTGCTGATCGTGTAAGTGGCGGTTGCACCGAGACCCACGCCCACGGCAGCAACCCAACGCACCGGAGCGTCAGCAGCCCACTCCGCAATCGAAGTGTAAATTGCAACCCGCCCGTTGTCCAGGTTACCGGTCATACCGGCCTGCAGTGAGCAAGTACCGGAGATGTTAGTGGTTTGAGCGGCAGCGGCAGCGACGGTCACGCCTCCCGAAGCTGAAGCGGTCCCGCCTTTGCCATCAGACACGGTTACAGTAACTTGATACTGTTGGGAATTCGTACCCGTGTTCTGCGGCAGAGTCCAGCTTGCCGAGCTGCTTGATGTAGAGCCGGAAGGAAGGCCGGTGCCGAATGAAGCACTATATGTATATGTCAGCGGATCTCCATCCTGATCACTGGCCGTTGCAGAAACAGTTACCGTACCGCCGGAACTGCTGAGCTGGCTAGGGCTACAACTGACAGTGATAGTTGGATTGTGGTTAACTGAATCCGTTCCGTTGTCATCACTAGAACAACTCACAACAAAGAACGTTAGAACAACCAGCACCATGCCGATTTTCAGTGCGCTTGCGCCAAAACGATAAAGATTTCTCACTGCAACCTCCTTGCAATACCGAGTATTTAGTTCTTCCTTTTCTTCACTGGATATGCCCCCAGAAAGCTCCCTTATGGGAACAATTTCGTATGTTTAAGTGTGGCAACTCCTTGAAATGGGTTAACCTCTTCAGACTTATCGACTGAATTAGGGTCTCAGTTTATATCTTGTCAAGTTGTTTTTTGCGAGTATCGAGAAAAGCAAGTCAAGCGGACAGGCCGCTTGACCTACAATCTTGCACGGGAATGATATATCAGAAGCAATCTGTCAGAAGCGGTCTATTGCCAGTCAACGGCGAACTGTGTCGTGGTAACACTGCCCTCTTCACGCCTGGCTTCCAGGAGCATTCCCACCGTCTCCTTCAGTTCCGCAAGATCAGGTGACGGCACCAGGCAGGCATCAGCCAGCCAGGTCATGAAGTTGTTCCAGTAGTCGAAATGATTTGAAGTCAGAACCACCGATACATCCGGCCGGAAACTGCGCAACACTTCCAATATAGCCGAGCAGTCGCGGTCAGCGACGTCGGCATGGAGTATGACCAGGTCAACCTCGTGACTCTGGACGTAGTCGAGCGCATCCTCTCCCGAGGTTACCCAGTGCACCAGGTACCCATCATCCTCAAGCTGGCCCTTGCAGGAGCCGCGCAGGTCATCATCGCGGCAAGCCAGCAGAATCTTAGACATCCCCCTCTCCTCCTCATACTTTTGGCAGGTTCAAAACCGTCCTATATTTTACCCTACATGAATTGATGCAAATCAAAAAGAGCCAACAGCCAGTAACTCACTTTAATAAGTTAAAAAGTTCAGTAATTTCCGCAAGATTTTTTTGAAAAAATACACCCTTATCAGCTAAAACAACAGACGCGGCTGGCTGGTCGCCTTAACTATAAGTGTGCAATTCTGCTTGCCTAATGTGTTTTTCCTGTGTTAATAAGAATAATGCAAAGTTGATGGCCATCGACAGTGCCCAGGATCAGATTCTCAGGAGGAAAAAATTGACAAGATTATTAATGCTGCTGGCAGCCGCTCTAATCATGATCGCCACTTCCCCGCTGACGGCGAATGCCGCCAAGGAATGGACGATTATGGTATACATGGGAGCGGACAACAACCTCGAACCTTATGCGATTGATGACCTTAACGAAATGGAACAGGTCGGCTCCGGAGCGGATTTCAACGTGGTGGTGCAAATCGATCGCGCCCCCGGGTACGATTACTCCAACGGTAACTGGCAAACCACTAGACGTTACTATGTCACCAAGGACAGCGATAACCAGACAATCAACTCAGACCTGATCGCCGACCTGGGCGAGCTGAACATGGGGCACCCGCAGACACTGACCGATTTCGTCGACTGGGCGACAACTAATTATCCCGCCAATAAATATTTTCTCATTCTCTGGGATCATGGTTCCGGCTGGCACAAGAACCTGGTCTGGGGTTCCGGACTGGTGAAGATCGAGGGGCCGCCGGCTGACAGCAGCGAGGCGAGCAACGAAGCCCCGTTCCATATTTCTGCGGCCACCCTACCTCCCGCAACGACATTTCCCGGCCCTCCTTTCGCGATCGGGGCTTTCAAGGCGGTCTGCTCGGATGAGACCAATGGTTCCGATATGCTCTTCAATGACGAGGTTCAATCCGCTCTGACCGGCCTGTCCCATCTCGATATCATCGGCTTTGACGCCTGCCTGATGGGGATGATCGAGGTCGCCTATGAATATAAGGATCAGGTGGACTACATGATCGCCTCCGAGGAGAACGAACCTGCCGACGGCTGGCCTTACCATTATATTCTGCAAGACTTGGTCGCCGATCCCCTGATGTCAGCGGCGGCCATGTGCAGCGTGGTGGTCGACGCGTATGCTCTTTCGATGACCGGTCAGGCGGGGGATGACCAAACCTTGTCGGGCGTTGACCTGTCGCTGTTGCCGCTAATTACCACCAGGCTCGATTCTCTCTGCTCTTTACTGCGCAGCGAAGGTGTCTGGAGCGAAATGCACACCTGGCTGCCGACGGCGGAACAAGTCAGCGATACCGACCCCTTTTATGATCTTTATGATATCGTCCACATCGCCGCCACTAAGCTGACCGGCGCCAATATCACGGCGGCCGCCAATGATCTCATGAACATCCTGGATGCAGCTATTGTCGCCGAGTGGCATGAAAGCGGCCATCCCAACGCCCATGGGCTGTCCATCTACTTTCCTCAGTCACTGCAAGCTTACGACATCAATTATCACCAGAGCGGCATCGATTTCCCCAACGAGACCGGCTGGTATGATTTCCTCAAGCATTATTGGCAGGAGGAAGCGCCGGTGCAGGACGTGCCGGAACCGAACGATCTTTACTCACAGGCGGGACTGCCTCTTGACACCCTTTTTGAATACCAGTCCTGGATTGGAAGTATGAAGGATGTGGACTATTGGCTGATCAATTCGGGTATAGACGAGACAGTCGAGGTTTTCCTCGATGTGCCCAGTGACGCTAATTTTGATATGTATCTTTACAACAGTCATCAGATTTTGCTAACGCATTCAGCGACGACCGGCGGCGGGGTTGACGAATATATCTCCTACCATTCCTCAGTTCCTGAGTATATGTACCTCAAGATATCCTCGATCATGTCATCTTCAACGCTGCCATACATCCTCTCTACCAGGCAGCAGGGTCACCACGCCGGCGCTTTTCCGATCAGCTATGACGACGGCTGGCCGGATGGCGGTTACTACGACACTACCTATGGTAATGTGCTCGGCGTCTCTTATGATTTGCCCGCCTACCCGATGAACGTAGACCGGCTCTGGATATATTTCTACGGTCTGGATGGCTCCGGCAGCGGCGGCGACGGCTCATTTTATCTTCTCTTCTACGATAACTATGGCTATGTGATTGATCCGATGGAACTGGGACTGCTGACACCGACGGTGGCGGGCTGGAACTATCTCGACCTGACCGCCGATGATGTCCGCATATACTCCAACTTTTTTGTCGGCATCTGGTATGACGGTGTTAACACGCCGGTGATCGGTTACGACGATGTCTTTCGCGGCTGCGATTACTCCTATGACAGCGCCACCGACCAGTGGAGTTACCTCCATGAATCGCTCTTTTTCCGGTTTGATGTCAGCTATCCCGGCAGCGGCGTGGGTGTAGCCGATGAAGTACGCGAGGCGATGCCGACACAGTTTGCGCTGCGGCAGAACTGCCCCAATCCGTTCAATGCCAATACGCTGATTCAATACGTGCTGGATAGACCGGCACCGGTTCAATTTGAAGTGTTCAATATCCTGGGGGCGAAGGTCTATAGCGAAAATGTCGGCGCCAGGACGCCGGGCATCTATTCGGTCATCTGGGAAAGCAAAGATAACAGCGGCAAGACGCTGCCATCGGGAATTTACTTTTATCGCCTCAAGGCAGGCGACAATGTTGATACGAAGAAAATGCTGCTGCTGAAGTAGGCCTACTCCGGCGGCGGTTTTCTGGTATCACCGTGGTCGGCGGCATCCTGCAGCACCTGCCGGCGCCGCTGCTGGGCCAGTTTCCGCAGATCGGCAACCTGGTCGAATTCGTCCACGATTTCCTTGCCCAGGATTTCCTCAAGGACATCTTCAAGTGTCACCACGCCGGCAAGACCACCATACTCGTCGATCGCCACGAACATATGTTCGCCGCGCTCCAGGAACATCTTCAGTACGCGATCCAGCCTGGTCCGGTCGAGTACGAAATGAACCGGCTTCATCAACGACTCCAATTTGACATCAAGCTTCTTTTCAGCTATGGCAGTCATAATGTGATGCCGATGCACGATACCGCCGATATCCTCCTTGTTTTTGAAAAAGACCGGGACGCGGCTATGCACCAGGAAATTGGCTGATTGGCGGGCCTCCTCGACGCTCAGATCACCGCTCAGGGTAAACAAAACCGTTCGCGGCGTCATCACCTCCCGCACCAGCCGGGAACCGAGTGAGAGGATATTCTGAATAACCAGCGCTTCGTCTTCGTCGATCACTCCCTTTCGCATCCCCAGGCGAGCCATGACCAGCAGCTCCTCTTCAGAAACCTGTTCCTGCTGTTCCTGCCTGCGGGCGACTATTCTTGTCGCCAGGCCACAGAGCCAGACCAGCGGCTGCAGAAGCCATACAAGTACCTGCAATGGTCGTGCCACTGCTGTCGCCACCGGACGGCAATAGACCACGCCCACGGTTTTCGGAATCACCTCCGAGACGAGAAGAATAGTCAGGGTAAACAGGCCGGAGAAAAGGCCAAGCCAGTTGCTGCCGAAAACCTTAGCCGCTATCGCACCAGCCACAGCCGCGCCCGCTGTGTTGGCGATAGTGTTCAGGGACAGGATCGCTGTTATCGGCCGGTCGATATTCCGGCGCAGCCGTCGCAGGATACGTCCCGCCGATTTGCCCGATTCCGCCAAAGATTCGATATGACTGAACGGAACCGAGTACAACGCCGCCTCACATAGCGAACAGAGCGCGGAGACAAACACCACCAGGGATACAGTCAAAACAAGTTCTAACATAATTTGTTAGAGCACCTCCCACAGATATGTATTGGATTGATTGTCAAGATTCATAGTCGTGAAGTATAAGCTATAGATATGTAGCAATCTGCGCAAGAGAGAAATCTGTTTTTGTGCTGTACAACGATGCAGGACAGTGTCGGGTTTCGTGCTTCGTCCGCCTACGGCGGACTCCACTGGGAACCCGACCTACTTCCTTACTTTTGTTCAGGGCAGCGATGCAGGACTGTCGCTTTGGGCTTTAGATGGCCTACCAACTTCAATACCCTTCAGATTTGCGATTACTCGGTAAGAGCTACGAACACATGGTCATACACGCTACGCCTACCGTGGCATCGTATTGCCCTCTCATTGTTCTCAGGCGGTGTTTCGAAGAAGGCCACCCCCGATAGAACCGGCTCCTCTGCTGCAATACCCATATTGGATAACTCTGTGAGTTGAATGTGCCAAATGCCGGCACCGCTAACGCCTCCGAAACTCTTGGGTAACTTGGAGTTTTCCTCGTAAAAGACAGAAAGCTCTAAATAGTCATACTCTCCGACTGTCCACTCTCGAGTTACACCGGTATATGACGCAAGGTTGCAGAAACTGATTACCTCGTGAAAACCACGGTCAGGCTCTGATGGTAATGTCAGTTCGTTTGGGAATCCACAAACATACCAAATACCAGTATCTACTTCTGAAAAGCCAGACGACAGTTTCTGTCGCCAGCGGCTGATATTCCAGAATTGACCTTTGGCTTCAAGCCATCCAAGTTTATCTGCCGGAGGAATGATCACAGCAAGATCTGGGCCTTCCTCAACCTCGACCGGTTTGGCAACAACAACAACCTGTAAGTATTCCCTCTTAACAGTTAGTCTTTGCACGCCTTCCGCCATAAACACCAATCCAATAAGCTCTGATTTCGCAAACTGGTCGGACGCTACAACATGTTGTGCGGTAAGAATGCCCTTCACATCTCCAACTTGAATAAGTGTACCAGAACCCAGCAAGCAGCACTGATCTTTTTCGCGCCCTCTACATAGGCCCACTAACCCGACGGAATATGGCCAGAATTTCTCTGGTAAGCCGTCGAGCAACTCTTTGGGGATGTCCTTGATTTGGCAACGGCGGAAGCGTGGCAAATCGCCTTGAGATTGGTTACTGTTATCATGTGGGTTGCCCTGGCGATATTCCGAACTCTCAGCCATGACAAATTGCCCTCATCCTGCTTTGGGGTATCTACGTTCGGCAGAGTAAGAAACCAACCACACCATACAGCGGGTGGGGCCAACTGGAAAGCCCGCCGCATTGACGCGGCAGTGAATAACACAGCATAAGTACTTAATCCCGACAAAACAATGAATAATCGAGATCCCCGTCTTCGATTTTAGCCGCAGCTCAAGCTCTTCCAGAAGGGGGTCTTTTACAAGATCGCTGAGTTTCTCTTTAATCTCATTTTCCATATCCGGCAATCATCAGTTGGAGAAGTAATAAGAGGGGAAGGTTGCATAAAGTCCAGTGAAAACTCACTTCAGTAGGACATTCACAGTGGTGCAGAGAATATATTGAGAATTGCCAATGAAAAAGTGGCGCCCCGCAGAATTGAACTGCGGACACACGGATTTTCAGTCCGTTGCTCTAC
>JAGLUH010000100.1 GCA_023134875.1 Candidatus Zixiibacteriota bacterium | reverse complement strand
TCGATGACAAGTATTCTGGCCGGCATCGGTACTCCCATCAGTCGCCTGCTTGCAGTTTGGACCTTATCATTAAGGTTTTCGGCAAGCATAGCCGAGCCTGCACCATCGGGGAGGACATTGCGCACAGATTAAACAGGTTATTGACGGCGCGGCGAGCTGTCCTTACATTTACCTGAGTCGACCGTGACAAGACGCCATAAAATAGCGGGATAGACAAAATGGACAAATATTCACACCGGGACCGCCTGGAGATGATACTTGCCGGAGAGAAGCCGGATCGGTTTGCAGCTTCTTTCTGGCGGCACTTTTTCCACGTGGAGCACCACGCCAAGGGCACCGCCGAAGCGATGGTTTCCTTCCAAAAGAGATTCGACTGGGACTTCATCAAAATCAACCCCCGCGCCGATTACCACGTGGAAGACTGGGGTTTGAAACAGGAGTGGTCGCACCATGAACTTACCAAGCACAAAAAGATCAGCTTTCCCGTTACCGACGTGGATGACTGGGACAAGATCGAACCGCTGGAGCCGACGGCGCCAGTGCTGGCCGAGCATCTGAAAGTCGTCTCGCTAGTCAGGAAGGGTTCCGGCAAAGAGGTGCCCATACTGATGACTCTGTTTACCCCCCTGGCGATCGCGGGGCGGATGGTTCCTGATCAGCAGATGCTGGTTGGGCATCTCCGTCAGCATCCCCGCAAAGTGGAACGGGCCTTAAAAGCAATTGCCGATACATTCGTCAAGTTTGCTGCTGAACTTCGCAACGCCGGGGCTGACGGCATCTTTTTCGCAACAACCCAGTGGGCTTCCAGCCAGATGCTTACGTGGGAAGAATATCAACGATTCGGTGTTCCGTACGACCTGGAAGTGATAAAAGCCGCCGAGAAGGACGCCATCAATCTTCTGCACGTCTGCTCATCACACAATTTCTTAAAACAGCTGGCTGAGATCGACTACAATTGTCAGCTCTACAACTGGGACAGTGATGACCCGACCAACCTCCCGCTTGACCGGGCTTATGACCTGCTCAACGGGAAAGCGCTTGTCGGCGGTATCGACCAACGCGGCTGGCTTTTGAAAAGCAGCGCCGAAGAAGTACGGCACCAGACGGAAAGAATTAAAGAGAAACATAACCCCGCCCGCCTTATCATCGGACCGGGTTGCTTGGTGCCACCAGAGGTGCCGCCTGAAAACCTTCAGGCAATCAGGGACGCACTATGATCAGCGACAACCGCGGACAACTGGTTGACACTATCAGAACAACCATTGCCGATAAACGAACTGAAACCGACATCCTCAGAACCGCCGCCCAGTTGATAGACGGCTTTTCGGAAGGGTACAACTGGACCGGCTTTTACCTGATGCGGGGAGACGTGCTTGAGGTCGGGCCATACATCGGCCCGGAAACGCCGCACGCGCGAATAGAGCTGAACCAGGGTATTTGCGGCGCGGCGGCGTCGGAAAAGCGATCGATCGTTGTCGATGATACTAACGCTGACCCTCGCTTTCTTGCCTGCGCGCCCACCACCCGCTCGGAACTTGTTGTGCCGCTTATGGATGGAGATAGGTGCTTAGGCGAAATCGATATCGACTCCAACCAACCCGGCTTTTTCAAATCTGAAGACAGAGAGATGCTGGAAGAGATCGCAAGGGTGATCGTGCAAAGACTCAAAGAAATCAGGTAGAATCGTCAGTTCGTTCCACGCGCCGTCACGAATCCCTTCGTGACGGCTGACTCAATTCGGTCAGGAAAGGATTCCTGACTGCGAACGAAACCGTCTGAGGTAGCTTGATGGCACAAAAAAACCATATATTACGATGACACAATAGAAAGGACAGGTAGCCTGTGGCGTTTATTGATTACATCTCGTATGACGAGGCCTCC
>JAGLUH010000010.1 GCA_023134875.1 Candidatus Zixiibacteriota bacterium | reverse complement strand
ATGATGATGCCGCCCAGATTGCGCAACCGCAGCTGATAGACGATTTCTTTCACCGCTTCGAGGTTGGTCTTGAGAATCGTGTCCTCGACATTGCGCCTGCCGACGAAGCGGCCCGTGTTGACGTCGATCGCAGTCAATGCCTCGGTCTGTTCGACGATGATGTAGCCGCCGCTCTTCAGCCAGACTTTTTGCCCGAGAGCACGCGTGATCTCGATCTCGATGCCAAATGCATCGAAGATCGGCTCGCTGCCCTCGTGCAGCTGTACACGGTCGAGGGCATCGGGCATAAACGAACCCACAAAACGGCGGACCTGTTCATACGCCTCGCGGGAATCCAAGACAAAACGGTCGATATCGGGCGAAAACCAGTCGCGCACAACGCGCGAGAGCACGTCGAGTTCCGGCAATACAAGCGACGGTGCCTTTGCCTCAACCGCCTTGTCTTCGATGCGTATCCATAATTCGGTGAGATAATCGATGTCGGCCTCGAGCTCATGCTCGGACATGCCCGCGCTCACTGTGCGCACAATGAAACCGCCGGGCCCCTTATGCAGCTCGGCAAGTAATTTCTTGAGCCTCATGCGCTCAGCCGCATCACCAATGCGCCGCGACACGCCGACATGTTTCACCGTCGGCAGATAGACTAGGTAGCGCCCGGGCAGTGACACGTGCGAGGTGACACGCGCGCCCTTGGTACCCATGGGCTCTTTCTCGACCTGGACGAGGATCTCGCGCCCTTCTTTGAGGACATCCTCGATGGCTTCGCGCTGCGTACGGCTGCGCCGACCGCGCGGCTTCTGCCCCGCATCTTCAACGACGGTATCATCCACGGCTTCAGCCGACTCATCGTTTTCAAAGGTGGAGAGGTCACGCACAACATCTGATGCGTGCATGAAGACCGTGCGGTCCAGCCCCACATCTATGAACGCCGCTTGCATGCCGGGCAGCACACGCACGACTTTACCTTTATAAATATTGCCGACGACACCACCCTCGCGCGCACGCTCGATGGCGAGTTTGGTCACGACCGAATTCTCCAAACGCGCCACACGCGTTTCTCCAAGCGTTGCGTTTATTACTAGTTCGTTAGGCACTTTAACTCCCTAAATTACTCGATTTCCTGTTACTCCGATATCAACCCTGCCGAAGTATGAAGTACGAAGTATGAGGTATGACTTTTCGTACTTCCTATTTCTTATTTCCTACTTCCTGCTTCATTAAAATGCACTCCAACCTTCATAACATGCAACTCACTCACAACTTCATTACTAAAACCCATAATTGCCGCTAAAACCTCGCCTATTTTCAAGGTTGGAGCACGATGCGAGAGCGTGAGGCTTAGCACATCGCCCTCACGAATCGCAAGGTTCGATACACATGATTTAACGTCGATCTCACGCGTCTTCCCCTTTCGGATAACATGTGCCGCAGCTGTCTCACGCGCGTTAAATACCGAAATAGCGTCATCTGCGGCCGCATGATCGCCCAGATCAACTTCATAGTTCGCCGCGACAATACTCTCCTCGATCGAGGCCGTACTCTCTTCCACGACAATCGCCTCAGTGAACTTGATACCCTCGGGTGATGCGGCATTGAGCACTGTGCATAGATCATTCGTGTCGCAGCTCCCTTCAAACGTCACATCGATATACTCGCATGAGCTTTCAATGCCCATCGGCAGCGCACGGCCCAGATCAATCTTCGGACGCGGACGGTACCCTTGTGTATAGGCAACATTCACACCGGCGCGTCGCACCGTGCGCCTGAGCGCATCGGCCAATTCGAGGTGCCCCAGGTACACGACACCGTCGAGTTTGGAGAATTTAAGACGGATTCTACACGATGTCATTCCGACCGAAGGAGCAGGGCGACTGAGCGGAGGAATCCCTTGTTTGTCTTTGTTGTCATCCCGGCCGAAGCCCTTTGGGCGAAGAGCCGGGATCCAGGGGTTGGCCCCGCCATTTGACCCCACTAGACAGCGGGGCAGGCAGGGCAAGAGTTCCTGGATTCCCGCTTTCGCGGGAATGACATTATAACGGGAATAACAGCCTAGGCTTCTTCTATCGCCTGATTGAGGATCTCGAAAAAATTGATTTGATCCGCGCCGTAACCTTTGACGAGTCTGACGGGATCGACTTTTTTGAGTTGTGCGATGACGAGCTTAATGATGCCAGCCCGTTTTTTTGGCGCCACGGCGCGCACTACCAGATGCGCCTTGATCTCGTTTCTGAACGCCTTGCTGCCCGGATGGATATAGTACTCCTGATAGAGTTTTTTCTGACGCCTCTTCTTCTTAGCCGATGAATCGGCGCGGCCGGGGGAGTCATAGCGATTGACCATCGCCTGATACTGCCACCTAAGACTCCTGAGTTTGAGATATGCCTTGGCGACATTCTCGTCTATGCTTTGGAGAACACGGATCATGCCATCCCCCTGCTTACCCAGCTTCTTTTCAATATCGCTCAGGATGGACCAGATATTTTCCATCGTGAGGAGATCGACCCTGTTGTTTGCAAACTCACTCCACTGGAAACAGGATACCGCAAGCAAGCGCCCCGTGTAATGCTCAATGAGGGGAGCATACGCCGCAATTTCAGCCGACAGCTCCTCGTCAATTACGCGTTCGTCTTCACGCAGTGCCAACTCCTCTGGCGAAAGCTTTCTTATAGCTTTCGACGCAAAGTCTTCATCGTTTGCCTTCTCAGGAGGATAGAACTTATCGCGAATTATGGCTTCGATCGCTGACATCGCCTGTGCCGCGGGAACGATCATATTCACATGGTCCTCATCCCATCCACCGCGCTGAAATACCAATCCACCCAGGAGAACAAGCGCCGCATGCACACCGGGTTTAATCTGAGTAACGAACTCAGGTAGCATAACCGGTGCTTCAACTTCTTCAGCCTCAAGCGCCTCGAGCTCCGCACGCGGTTCGAGCATCTCTGCCTCCGCAGTGGATGCGAAGGGAGTAATCGCCGTCACCGCTTTCAGGTTTTCATCTGAGATATCAGGTACAATATCGAGAATAGTCCCCACCCATTCCGGCGCTTCCTCTAGATTAAACATATGGACACATGATGCACCGATGGCAGGAGGAATATCGTGCGCGTCTTCCATGATGTCGATAAGCGCCGGCTCCGGTTCTTCGGCGGCGGCAAACCCAACAGCTGAAGCAGGGAGTCTGTGCCGTTCATGGTAGATCCTGATATCACCCAGCGCGGGATCATTGCGCACCTCGTCAATCTCTTCAAAATCGCACGTAAAATGGTATCCCGCTTCGAGCGGGTCGACATGCCGCCCTTCCAAATCAGCAAAACCGAGAGCTGCCAGCGCGGCCTGATAGCAGTTGGGTCCGGGCACGTCGCGATCCTTGCCCAAACGCTCTTTCACAAGCTGCGGGATGTAATTTGTAATATCGTAGACTTTGAATCCTGCGAGAACCTCATCGACAGGCTCCCGAAAAAGCTGCGCTCTGCCCTCGCATCCATTCAGCACCTGCTTCAAAACCGCCCAATCATTACCGCTG
>JAGLUH010000001.1 GCA_023134875.1 Candidatus Zixiibacteriota bacterium | reverse complement strand
CGAACCTGCCGCCAGTGGCAGTTTGCCAGAATGATACTGGCTATGCCGACGCTAACTGCGAGGCAACCGTGTCGGTTGATAATGGTTCTTATGACCCTGAAGGCGGCAGCGTTACTCTGACGCAGAATCCGCCAGGACCTTATACTCTTGGCGATACACCGGTCTGGCTGATAGTTACTGACAGTGTGGGCGCCGAGGATAGCTGCCAGGCGACGGTTACGGTAATTGACACGACGCCGCCAGTTGTCTCCTGTCCGAATGACACTACGGTCGACAATGATCCTGGTGCTTGCGGCGCCATAGTGAATTATTCACCAGGCATGTCTGACAACTGTCCGGGCGGTGTGGTCACTGCTAATCCCCCCAGTGGCTCTCTCTTGCCGGTGGGAACCACCTCGGTGGAGGTTATCGCCACTGACAATGCCGGCCTTGTCGATACCTGCTTCTTCGATGTCACGGTAAACGACACGGAACACCCGGTAATCACCTGCCCCGATAGTGTGGTTGTACTTAATGATCCGGGTCAGTGCGGTGCAGTTGTCACTCTAACAGGTTCGGCGACCGTCACCGATAATTGCGACAACGCCTCGATAACGTATACCCCTCCCTCAGGATCGGCTTTTCCAGTGGGCACCACCCTGGTCATGGCTGTTGCCACTGACCTCGCTCTCTTGCAGGACACTTGCTTCTTCGATGTTAAAGTTTATGACACCGAGCCGCCGACTGTCAATTGTCCGCCTGACACGACAATCCTGATAAATCCGCCTGACACCAGCGCTATTGTCAATTACACCGTCACCGCTGGCGACAACTGCCAGGTTGATACGATTATCACCAATCCACCGTCCGGCTCCGAGTTCCTGATGGGAACAACGCCGGTCGAATGTATCGCTACCGATGACGCGGGCAATGCGGACACATGTTACTTCAACGTGACAGTGACCGAGCAGCTCAACCCTGACTTCGACGTCAGCGCCGTCCCTGACACGCTTTATGCTACCACAGGAATAGCGACCCCCCTTTACTATTTGGTTACCGTCACTTCAATCGACGGCTTTATTGATCCTGTCACCCTGAGTGTCTCCGGTTTGCCGCTTGGTGTTACCCTGGATTTCTTACAGAATCCGGTGATTCCTACTGACACCAGTGGCTTGAACGGCACTACCGGCACAAACACACCAATAGGCACCTATCCGCTTCTAATCAGCGGGAGTGTACCTGTCACGAAACAGAACCACAGTGACACCGTCTACCTGGTTGTCGAACCCTGTACCGAACCACCGATAATCGGCTTAAGTCAGGACTGGTTTGATGTAACGATTACCGAGGGTGAAGGGGCTGACAGTCTGGTGGTATTCATCACCAACGAGGCCAGTTGTGGTATGCTTAGCTGGATTGCTGCTTCTGATTCGACCTGGGTGGTGCCGGTACCTGATAACGGTTCTGTTATGGCTGGTGAAACGCCCGGTTCGCGAATGGCCATTGCTCTTAACACCGCCTCAATGCTGGCCGGTGACTATGTCGCCTATGTAGATGTCATGGAAGCGTTCAAGTCGATAATTGCCGGAATCACAATCAATTTGCATATCCTGCCACCGTCGGTATCCGCTGACTCGGTCTGGGTAGAGCAGGGTGTGGTCGGTTATCCCGGCATGGATGTAGCTGTGGAGCTTACTTTCCGGAACGATGAGCTGCTGGCCGGCATGTCAGCGGGTCTGACCTGGACATCAGCCGATCTTTTTCTCGATTCGGTTTCTTATTTTGGTTCCCGAGTCGACTATGTCACCACCAAGGTTACGGTAATCGACAGTATTAGCCGTACGGTGGCGCTGGGCGCGCTGGTGATTCCACCGGAAGCACAGGTGCCGATTGGCAAGGGCTTGTGGAGCACACTCTGGTTCTCGGTTGATCCGGCGGCTGCGGCCGCTACTGTGACCATTGATACAACCTTCATCCTCCTGGGCGTTGAGTTGATATTCAGTGACAGTCTGGCTAATGCCATCTACCCGCAGTTTGTCGCCGGTTCCGTCATTATCGACACCATGCCGCCAATGATTGCCGGTGTTGTCGAGGATGAATTGGGTTATCCCATTGCCGGTGCCGGTGTCGAGCTGTATGATCAGTTCCCGGGACCGACCCACCCACTACAATCAACCACCTCCGGCCCTGACGGCTCTTTCTCATTCAATGTGCCAGTAGCGGCGGGTAAACTGGGCGAGATTAATACTGTTACCGCTGAAGAGTCGGCTACCTATGTGGTGCGTGCCTACAAAGCGGGATACTATCCCGGTACCGCCGAAACCGGTTTCCCGAATATTAATGTGGTTGTTTCTTTAGCAAACAACGGTGGTACGGTGATGCCGACTTTTGAATGGGTTGATCTCTACTGCGATTCCTCCGAATTTGATGATATGCCGCTGCCACTGGGAACGGTGATCGAGGCTTATGATCCCCAGGGAGTCCTGTGCGGGCAGTGGAATGTTTTTGAAGTGGGTCGCTACGGTTTCATGCCAGTTTATCGTGATGACCAGTACACGACCGGTATCGACGAGGGCTGCCTGCCCGGTGATCAGATTACCATCAAGGTCAATGGCTTTGAGGTTTTGACACAGAACGATCCGGTAATCTGGGGCGTGAACGGTGACCGCTACGAAACCTGTTTCTTCGGTTACTCGATTATCAAGATTTGCATCCCCTTGAACCAGGGCTGGAACCTGATCTCCTGGAATGTCGATACCGAAATCGACAGTATCGAAGTACTGGCCGCCGATGTGATGCACAATGTTGATGTGATCTTAAGCTTCGAGCAGATGGGTCTGACGTATGACCCGTCTCTGCCACAGTTTTCCACTCTGTTTGAGGGTGATCATTTCCACGGCTTCTGGTTCAGGATGAACGCCGCCGATACGATTTGTGTTGAAGGAACGTTTGTCGATCCGTCAACGCCGATTGCGCTTGAGCAGAACTGGAACCTGGTCAGTTATCTGCCTGACCAGTGCCTGCTGATTGAGGACGCTTTAGCCAGTATCTGGACCTATGTTCAGGTCGTGCTCGGTTTTGACGGCGGCGCACTCACTTATGATATGACCAATCCCAGTCTGGCGACTTTATTTGAGCTCTGTCCCACCTTTGGTTACTGGATCAAGACTACAATGGCATGCAGCCTGATCTATCCGGGTGCAGTACCGCTGTGCGCCTCAGCGCCGGCGGATGCTACTTTCACCAAGGAGAGTTACATCCCAGAAATAGTGATCAGCAATACCTGGATCAACCTCTATGGCTCCGGAGTGGCTGTCAACGATGGCCCACTGGAGACGGGCACGGTTATCCAGGCTCACACGGAGAGTGGCGTCCTTGTCGGAGAGTGGACTGTTGCCAGTCAGGGCCAGTTTGGCTTCATGCCGGTCTATGGCGCTGATCAATATGCTTCCGGCGCTACCGGCGCCCAGGTGGGTGAAACCGTCACCCTGTCGGTCAACGGTGTCGCCGCCGAGGAGACGATAACCTGGACTGGTAACGGTGATCGGATCAAGATCGATAAATTCACGTTGACCGCTACCGCTGCTGACGACCAGGGCAATCTGCCGATTGTCTACTCGCTCAGCCAGAATTATCCCAATCCGTTTAATCCGGAAACCAGCATCAGTTACGCCATCGCCAAAGCGGGAATGATTGAACTCTCCGTCTACAACGTGCTCGGCATCAGGATAAATACCCTGGTCAGCGAGTACCAGGCTGAGGGTGAATACACCGTCAAGTGGTATGGTGATACTGAATCAGGTGCGCCGGTCGCTTCCGGTGTCTACTTCTACAAGTTGAAAGCGGGCGACTACACTGACACCAGGAAGATGATGCTCTTGAAGTAACTCGTCTTCCCACGCTTTTGCCACTAACAAGGCTCCGGAGCAACAGGCTCCGGAGCCTTTTCTTATCGCCGCAGTTGGTGCCGGCAATGCCGACAAGACTGGTTTTTAGCTTGTGAAAATTGGTGCTTGACTGCCGGCTCCAGTTTGATACTATGATGTCGATGTTGCTTGAACTGGATCAATCTGGAGGAAACATGACCGTCAGCGAAATCAACAGCAAGAAGCTTGAGTTTGGTCCCCGTCGCGGGATATATCTCGATATAACTGAGTACTCCGACGCGCAACAGCAGGTCAGCCCGGAAACCTTGTCCGCCCTGGACAAATTCGATCTTTGGTATCGCACGCTCTGCGCGTTGCTTTACAATTTTGTGCCGACCTCGGGACATCCGGGGGGAAGTATCTCTTCGGGTCACATGGTCGCCGCCGCATTAATTGAGATAATGGACTATGATTTCAGCGATCCTGATCGCAACGATGCTGATCTGATCAGCTATGCCGCCGGTCACAAGGCGCTTGGTCTCTATGCGATGTGGGCATCGCGCAACGAGATGGTACGCATCGCCGCACCGGAGCTTCTGCCCAATCAGTCCCGGCAGCTTCGCTTGGAGGATATGCTCGGTTTTCGGCGCAATCCCACCCAGTCTACACCTCTGTTCAAGAAGTTCAAGG